>NZ_JBFRKH010000008.1:0-303 GCF_041469265.1 Shewanella sp. 10N.286.51.B2 | reverse complement strand
CGATTCTATCCAGTACACGTGTAACCCTCCCTTATATCGATCATATTTTAAGAGAGTTTTCTTTATTTAACCGCTCATATAGCTTGGGCGGTAGATCGTTCAGTGATTCATGGGGCCGATCATAATTATATTCTTCAAGCCAACTATCCGTGATTTCCCTTACTTCAGTCAAGCTGTTGAACAAATAACAGTCCAATACTTCATTTCGATAAGTTCGGTTAAATCGTTCAATAAACGCATTTTGAGTTGGCTTACCTGGCTTAATAAAGTCTAACTTAATACGGTGTTGTTCAGCCCATATCT
>NZ_JBFRKH010000007.1:0-134161 GCF_041469265.1 Shewanella sp. 10N.286.51.B2 | reverse complement strand
GAGGAGGAAGAGAAAAGTACTTTTTATATATTTCAAAAATTTAATATAAAGATATTAATATTTTTATATTAAATTAATAAATATTGAGTGAATTTTATCGTTCACGATAACCTAGTTGTTATTTTTTAATTTATATGCGGAATTTTATTCTGTAATTTGTTTTTGTAATAGTTTTATTTTGTGTTTTTTTTCTAATGTACATGCTATTTACTGGGTTGTTGTCGGTTTGTGCTGAGTGTCTAAATTTGTGGTTGTGATGTAAAAATGCGTTACTTTCCTGTGGTTTATATTTTTTTATTGTTGTAGTATGAAACCACGATTCAGGGAAGAGTTAAGAAATTTATTATGGAAGATCCATTTTTTATAATATTTGCCTGCGCCTTCTTCCTTGATAATTCTATTATCAAAGGAACTATCACGTGAAAAAATCTCTCATCTGTGCATTAATCTGCGTACCATTATTTACTGGCTGTGCTTCAACATCTGATAACGCTGCAACGCTTGATCGAGATCAAGCTGTATCAGAGCTTACTGTCAAAATGGATAACTTAGGCTATAACCCAGTAACTATTCAACCTGGTGTTGATGAGTTTTTGAATATGGCGGCTGCGATATTAGAACGTCAGCGTAATGTTATTGGTGAATATAGAAAGCAAACTGAAAACTTCAGGGATGTACAAGCATTTTTATATGCTTATAAAGATGCCACTCCTGAAGAGCTTGAGCTTGCCATTGCAGAGTTTGATGCTGGCGCTAAAACTGAAGAAGAAAAAATTGCACCAAAAATTAATGCTTATAGCCAAGCTAATGAAAATGTTTACAACCAAAATGTTGAGTTAACAAAGACTTTGATGTTAGAAATGGCTAAGTCTGCTTATATTTTATCTGAACATGGTACAGCAGTAGCGCAAGCAACTGCTGTTAAAGTAGGTCAAGATACATTAGATGTTGTAAGTGGTTACTTCGGAAATAAAGAAGAAAAAGAAGAGGATCCACAAGATCTTGGCACTGCGTTATTAAAAGCCACGGATCAATTATCACTCGCACTAGAAGCTAATGAAATTATTGATTTAGAAAAAGAAACAATTGATGCAGTTAAACAGCTTCAACAAGAGCAGGAAGCTAAAAGCTAATGATTAAAAGCCTATTTGCCTTTTTTATGGCAATTGCTTTTAGCGCTTCTGTATATGCTTGGCCTGAGTGGGTAACGCATACTCCTAACAATGATGATTACATCATTGGCGTTGGGACTGGCAGCGATCGTATCGCTGCCAGAGATGCGGCTTTAAGCGAGATCGTAGCGCAATTAAGTGTTGATTATAGCGTTGAACAAACTCAGGTTATAACGACTAAAAACAGCCATGCAGAAAGCCAATTTACGCAAACGAGTCAGATGAGTAGTTTGCCTTTTACACTTGAAGGTGTAGAGGAGTTAAAGGCTGCGCAAGTCGACACTGAAACAGCTTTACTGCTTGGAATAAAAAAATCGACACTCATCGCTAACTTAGAAAATGAGTTGGCTATTTTGTCCCGTCTGTCACCCCCTCCTGCAAAACCCAGCCAGAAGTTTATTTGGGCGCTTCGTTATGATGAAACGTTCAAACTTGCCAATAAACGCTTGAGAGTACTGAGTCTCCTTAGTGCTGAAAAGAGTGTTTTTTATCAACAGCTTGATGGTTTTATGGCGCATAAGCGGCAGGCATTTGATTCTGTGTCCTGCCAAGTCATCGCCAGTCATGAATTAGCCGCAGTCAAGTCAGCTTTAAGCAGTGCACTTCCTCATGGAGGTGATACGCCTTTGTGGGTCAAAGCGAATGTTAAATGGAAGTATGCTAATCGTGGCACTAAGCGCTTAGCCCGAGCCAGTATGTTGCTTTCGATTACAGAAACCAAGTCACCTTTTAGAGTATTACATCAGCGCAATGTTGTTGCCGAAGGCGTCGGTGCTGATTCTGCGATAGCTAAGTCAATTGCGCTGCAACAGTTAGAAACACAAGTACAAGACCCTATCAGTAATTGGATGTTCGATAATTAGGATTTGTTATGAAATTTGTAAAATATGCTTCTTTTTCTCTACTCGCTTTAGCTGTGCTGGCGGGTTGTCAAAGTACTCCTGCACAGCAGACTCGCACAGATAAAGTCAGTAATCGAGCATCTAATGCGGAAGTGGCAAAAAGTGCTTACGAATTTAAAGACAGTGACATTCGTGTTCCGTCTTATTTTGATACTCAGGGTTTAGACCGCTGTAGTTTCGATGTAAACAATGAAAATGATGGCTGCCCACTGAAAAAACCTATTGTCCGGATGTATTTTGACGTCGCTAGGGTTACTGGTGAAGGGGAAGGGGTTGAAGCATTAAGTGCCTTTGAAGATCAGCAACTGTTAATGATGCTAGAGAATCAGTTTGCTGGCATTAATCGTTTTAGAATTGTTACCCGTGACGATAAAACTGTCTCACAAGAACAACAAACAGTTCTTGATCAGCAAGGGGCTAAAGCATTAGCTGAAAAAGTCAGTAGCCAGCAAGTGCTTCATCCAGATTACATCGTTAAATTAGATTCACTACGAACGGTTAAAAATGAAGGCAGTATCACCAGTTGGATGGATTACACCTTAGAGCTAACCAGTTCGGTGCTTAATCCTTACACTCGTGAAAAATTATCTCACCCTAATTTAGGCAAAATTAGAGTTAAATCTGAAGATGTGCGCCAGCGGTCTGAACTCAAATACGTCACTGCCAGCAATCGTTATGTGAGTGGCTTCCGTTATTTTGATAGTGCTCATGTTAATGCCGTAGTCAATGATATGGCTTCTCGTGGCATTGATATTTTATTAACGCGTATGCTGACAGAAATGCCTGCAACTACTCAGGTAATGGGTATAAAAGGTAATCAACTAAGTCTAGACCGTGGTCAAAATGCAGGTGTATTACCCAATGAAACCATGATTGTATTTAGCTATGAAGCAGGGTTTGTTGAACCTATTGGTGTTGCTCATGTGACTCCTTCTGCCAATAGTTCTATTGGCGAGATCATTCGCTGGAAAGATAATGACCTTGCGGATTCAATCAAGAAAAAAGCTAAAGGTGGAATTTATCGCCCTAATCCTAACAGTAAGGTATTTGCTGTTTCTGTAGGGACGCCACAAGGCTTTTTGGAGAAACGCACATGAGAACAATAGGCTTAAGTTTATTAGCCTTATTGTCTACGCCACTGGCGGCAGAGGTGAAGGTTCTCCCTGATGGCATGATGGAAACAACTGCCTGCGCTTATGGTCGTGGTAACTTGGCTATTTCTAGTGCTAAAACCCAAGCTGCGGCAGAGCTGGCAGCATTTATTAAAGGTAATAAAAGTTTAGCTATTACCGACAATAATCAGTTTTTAGGAGCATCGTTAGATGATGACACTGTGCGCCTTTATGAGCAGCAACGTAGTGACATTATTGAGGGGTTAAGTATGGGGGCTATTCCATTAAACACCTCATCACCTAGCTTAAGTGGTAATGATACTTGTGTCAGCGTTAGCTTGTCTTTGCTGGATATTCCTGCTCCTAGCCATCAAAACTGGGAAGAAGGTACTCAAAATATCAGTGTTACCGTGTCGGGTGAAGGTTGGCCTAAAAATGGCAAAACCGCTCGTCATCATGCTGAAATGGATGCTTTACAACGAGCTGTTTCACAGGTGGTTGGCGTGTGGTTAACCCAGCAGCACAGTCAGTCATCATTGATGAACTTACAGGTGTTAAATGATACTGAAACCACCCAAATGCAAGAGCTTATTGGGCAACAGTTATCCAGCCATAGCGAAGGTTTAGTTAAAGAGTGGCAGATTTTAGATAGCCAAAATATCGATAATGATGGTTTGCAAGTGACATTGCATGCGGTAGTTGAAAAAAAACCGCTAGTGCAGCAAGCATCCAAGCTTTTATCAGTAATAGGCTCGCCGCGGGTGAAAGTGATTGCGCCAGAGCCTTTAAAAACCGAATTAACCTTATGGTTAGGTGAGCAAGGTGTGGAAGTCGCTAACGTGGCTAGTTTAGTGGTATTGGCCGCTGCTGAGTTAGCGAATACCACCAATACCAGTCGATTACACCTCAATGTGAGCGTTCAAGATTTGAGCGGTAATATCTATGGCTACTGGAAAAATAACCCTGCGCTATTAGCTTTGCCCAGTGGTCAGCGAGTTGAACAAGACTTAATGTCAGTTCATCTTGCCCATGAACAACAAGCCCAAGATTTACAACAAGCGTTGCAACAGGCGTTTACTCAAGTTGTTGCTCGAGGCGGACTAGTCCGCCAAATATGGTTACCCCAATCCCAAATCAAGCAACCGCAAAAACTTCAAGCATTGTTAAGTACCTTGGGCGGAGTGTCTGATGTGACCATATATGAAAAAGATAACAACATTGTTGCTAGCCTGAGATATAAAGGCGCGACAGGTGACCTCGCTGATGCCGTGCATCAAGTGTTAACTACCACTGGTAACAGATTATCCGCCATCAGTATTGAAAATGATTTTACTCTTAGATATTAAAAAGTAAGGAAACTATTTTGAAATTAAGAATATTAACTCTAGCGCTTTCGCTTTCTATGCCAGCAATGGCGAGCGATGACTTTGATTTAACCGATATGGTGCCGGCAAGACCTGGTGCTGAACAGGTTGATAGCGATGATGTGCTCGTGCAAGGTGATGCCATCGTCGCTGATGATGCCAGTTTGGCGGTTGCGGTTGCACATCAAGCGTTGATTGAAAATGATGAAGACGGTGTCAAAATGATCCAGGTTGGTAGTGGAACAGGGATTTTGTCTATTGGTAGCGTCAGTTACACCACCTATGACAACCTCAATGCCACATTACTATCTAAGCGAGGCGCCTATAACCAAGCTTACTTGATCGCAAAAAAGCAGCTAATCGAAAACATGACAGGGGTTGATCATCAATGTAGTAATCTCGTTCAGACCAGTATGGATGCGATTGATACTGGCGTTGATAGTGTTGCCAATACACAAACAAAAATGATGGAAGCCTGTAAGGAGTCGATCTCAGGTTCTCTTGCAGGCTTCGTGACATTTGATGTGTATGACGATGTTGCAGCAAGTAATGTGCGTGTGAGTTTAATTTCTACGCCTAAAACACGTGCTCAAGTGCGTCAAAAGCATGGTGCAGTAGCGGTCACCACAGATCCTAATAGCATTTTTAAACAAGTTGTTAGCGATATCAAAGGTGGGGTGTTACCTCCAGTCGGCGCTAAAATCCTCACCCATGCAGAAACCGGTGAAGTTGTTGTTATGGGGTATGGCTCTGCGATTATTCGACAAAATAAAAATAAGTCTGTAGCCAATAAGTTACGCTCTGCAGCCAAGTCACAATCGCAAACCCGAGCTCGCTCAGCATTATTGGCAACCATGCAAGGTGAGAAAGTGTATTGGGAAGGTAGCTTTGATGAAAAGCAAATGGAAGGTTCTTCACAATTTCAATATGACGACCCTTACATGCAAGATCCTCAGCAAGTAAAAGTGCTTGAAAATGATCGTGAAACCTTTGTTAACCAATTTAAACAATCTGATGATTACTCGACACTAGCAAAGGGAACACTGCCTGCGGGTGTCAGTGTAAAAAGCTTTAGTAGTGAAGATGGTTACTGGCAGTACAGTATTGCAGTGTATTCACCAAGCCTTGAAGCTACAGCGAAAAAAGCCAATAAGGAGATGCAAGTGGGTGGGCAAAGTTTAAATGCCAGCGATAACTCAGCTCGCAAAATTAAGGCTGTTGGCGGTGTAAATAATAACGCGGCAAACCCACAAGCAGCTTCAGGCAAGGTATCGAGCACCGAGGAGCTTTAATGCTATCTATTGTTTTAGCTGCCTCGATTTTCTCTGGCGACATTTCCGTAGATAGTAGTGGTGTCGTTAGAGAAACTAGCCCTTTTTTTATTAGTGAGGCAAATGGTAGTAGCGCTAAAGTGGTGGCTTTAAAAACACACTCAAAAGCTGCTTTACAAGCAGCTTGTCGGCGTGCGTTAACGTTACCGCTACGAGAGCAAGTGCGCGCTGATTTAATGGCGCGTACGTCGCAAGTACTGCCAAAACCATTGAGTTTTATAGATGCCAATATTACGGATTATCAACAAGAAAAAACACACGATGGTTTGAATTGTGAAGGTAAGGTTAGTTCTAGTGATGCTTCATATAATATAGCCGGGCTGGCACTCACTGGCGCTTGGTGGGCAGCAGAAGACGGTGATATTGAGTTATTACGTGCGATGCTAAAGGTGGCGTTACAGCATAGGCGAACACAAGCCGATGCGGTGGCATTAATTGCGAGCCAAACTGATTTAGCATCAGCTTTAGCCTATTTAGACGAACATTTACACCCTGAAAAATTAACCCTAAACCAAAGTAAAATAGCCGTCGGGAAAATATGGTTAGCCGCTGAAAAATTTGATGAAGTGGTGAACTTAATGGGGGCCTGTGATGAGCCAGTCTGTCTGCAATTGCTTGAAAATGCAGAGGACAAATTACAACAAATTGAAGCTAGTCAAGCCGATGATTTAAGTAGTTATTTTTAATCACTAAGAACAATAAAGCCATATTGTAAAACGTAAAGGATAAAAATTTAGCGAATGAATGCTCAAGATATTTTAAATAAAAACACCGTCAATACCGGTGGCCAGCCCAAGAAAAAAGGCTTTTTTGCTCGAGTCGCTTCAGGCTTTTTAGTGCTGATGGTGGTGCTAATGGGCTTGGGTAATTGGGCTGACACCAAGCAATTACTTACAGAGGGTTATCAAGCATTCATTACTCATTTTACTCACCAGATAGAGGATAAAAGAGTAGCAGCTTTGGATATTGGTAATTATCTTGAGTTTGTGCAGCAGAGTGTGGGTATTCCTCAGGTGATTAAAACCTCGAATTTAGATCCCAATATCGAATATCGTTATTATAAAGATCCTAAATATCTGCTGACGCTAATTAACAAAGAGCAGCGCATTGTGGGAATTGTGCTACATAGCTTACAACATGAAAATCCGTTACTTGCTGAGTTCACCCCAGCAGTACCTTTTACTGACCACTTACTTAAAGCCAATACCATTGCAGATATAACAGCTGATTCAAATTTATTTTTTTATGATTATCAAAATGTGAGTTACTACCTGCAATCTAAAGAATTAGGGGCACAGGGAATGTACTTAAATTTGTTGGCCGGTTTCACTGAATATGAACAAGTTCAAACAAATGCTACTTTAACCTTGAATGAGCTTGAACATGCAACGTTAGAAGACAATTCTGCAGAGGTAAGCCAATTAACACAAAAACTAGCGGCTTATACTGCTAATTTTTATGGCATTTCTGAGATTTCACCGCAATATATTGCAGATTCATTGCTGACAAAGTATGAATTCAATGCTTACTTTTAAGGACATAGTCATGCGTAAACTACTGCTACCAATGATACTTCTACCGTCTTTGGTACTCGCAACAGATGCCTCTTTTGATGAGTTTAAAAAAGGCTGGAAACAGCAGCAACAGGATTTCAGCCAACAAAGACAGCAAGAATATGACACATTTAGGCAGCAATACTTGGCAGAATATGATGCATTTCGTGGCCAACTGCTAGAGCAATGGGCTGCACCTGCGCAAAGCTCAATTGAGCAAGAAATTGTTTATAGTGACGATTTAAACAGCAGGATTATTGTTAACGAACAAGCCAATACGTTAACCATAGAGCAGCTTGTTGGGGATGATCCTTTAACGTCAGCAGAACTGGATAAAAGCAATACAGCGACGTTAGTAAAAATCGTCATCGACAATGACGATTCTTTTGAATTGTTACAGCAAACAACGCCAAAAATGATTCAGCAACCTCAAGTCGAAGCATCTGAAATTTTGCTAAAACAACAAATTATTGTGCAGCATGAGCAAGTCGTAAATAGCTTTGAGGCTGACGAAAGGCTTACTGAAACTGAGCTAAAGACTAAGAAGCAACAGCTTGATAAGCAACAGCAGTTACGAGTTAAAAACCTTGAAAAACAAGTAGAGCAAGTTAAAAAGAAGGATGTGAAGTATAAGAATATACAGTCGTATACGATTGCGTTACCTGACGACTATTTATATAAAAAGGCATCACCATATTTGGATTCGTTTAATACACAAGCCAGTGAGCAGCGACAAGAACTGGCTTTATTGTTAGCAATCTCCCATGCTGAGTCATCATTTAATCCAGAAGCAAAATCCCATATACCAGCCTTTGGCTTAATGCAGATTGTCCCGAGATCGGCAGGAATGGATGTGGCTAATAAGTTGCTTCAACAAGAAGCTGCTCCCACCGCAAACGAACTCTATCAGCCAGAAACAAATATTCTCTATGGAGCAGGCTATCTTTCGATATTATCTGAGCGCTACCTTAAGGGCATTATTGATCCTCAAAGTCGAAAATACTGCGTTATAGCGGCTTACAATACCGGTGCAGGTAATGTCGCTAAGGCATTTAATGGTGGTAGCAATCGCAATGTTAAACAAGCATTAGGGAAAATAAATACCATGTCTAGTGAGCAGGTTTATCACACTCTAATGCAAGATTTACCTTATTCTGAAACTAAGAATTACCTTAAAAAAGTTCGTAAATTAGAAGAGCAATACCAAGCAAAATTACCCACATGGAATGGAAACAGTAAATTATGATGAAGAAACATTTAATGATCGCTAGCACCCTTCTTTTAGTTGGTGCATGTAGTAGCACTCAAGAGCCTCAGTCGACACCGCTAGCTGAAAATGACAGTGTCCCGAGTTGGGTATTGATGCCGACACATGAAACAGGCTTAGCATCTTCAAGCTGTGTTCAGTGGAGCGGTAATATGGCTGCAAGTAGAGCACAAGCGATTGCCAACGCACGTGCAGATCTAGCTGCGCAAATAAACACTAAAGCAATGGTGATGGATAAGCTAGTTAACCAACAGCAACAAGAAGATGACACGACTACAAGTAGTTCAAGCTTTGCACAAGTAAGCAAACAGATTGCTGAACAAAGTCTTGTAGGCGCAATACCAAAAGAAGTCGCTTTTGCTCGTATTGATGATCAAAAACAATTGTGTGCATTAGTCATTATGGAAAATACTAAGCCTTTATTTGACAAGTTAATTAAAGAGTCTGGTAAAAAGCTAGATCCTAACGATGAAGCCGTACTTTATTCTGAATTTAAAACTCAAAAAGCGATGAAAGAGCTAGAAGCTGAACTTTCATCTGCAAAAAAGCTTTAATAAGTTTGCTATAAAGTCACTACTTATGATTCATCAGAAATGAGTTTCACCTTACTCGGTGAAACTCTGAGTATCAGTAACGGTGCAGATATTGGCTATAGCTTTTAACTGGATCCTATTAAGTAATAGAAGGTCTTAGAATGTGATATAACATCTAAGACCGTATTCTATTGTAAATTGGCATCGTTATCTTGCCCTGATTCTTGCTAGTAAACTTGTTAGATTGGAAAGGCGAGAAATTCATAGCACATGAAGCTGCGGAAGATAATAAAAGGATGATGTCAACTCAACAGCTAATGAAGTTCTTTGAAACTTCAATCATGGGTATGGCCGTAAGGATAGCTGATGGAAATCAGAGCGTACTAGATTTCACGAGAATGCTAAAGTGTACATGTAAAGAAGCGAAAACTTTGTCATGGCTCTTATGTCATTGCGTGTTCGTTCACTGGCGCATCTTGGGTCAGTCGTGACTACTTTTAACAAGGTCTGCCAGAAAAAGCAAAAAGCCGCCGCTTGGCCCGGGTTTTCGTCCACTGCGGCATTACTCAATCACTTATGCCCTAAAATGTCTTTAGAATCGGTCCATTTCTTTTATCACTTACGTGGTTTTTGATAGCGAGACATGTCATCTAAAGTGATTCGACTTGAGCATTTATAGCGCTAGCTGCTTGAGGTGCTCTTTAACCAGCTCAATCATGGCAATTGCGGCAAAAGATAATGGCTTGCCTTTACTCCAAAATAAATTCATCTTCCAGCTTAAATTGGTATCAATAAGTTCACGCTGCACCACGCCTTCCAGTTGATAACGCTCGGCAATAAACTTAGGTAATAACATTATCCCCGTACCTGCAGCCACCAGCGCAATGCCAAACTCAGGTTGATTCACTAAGGTGGGGCTTTCTATGCTGATAGCAGCCTGTTGATAAGCATTAATGACCATCTCATGCAGTGAAAACTCAGCTTCAAATAAGATATGCTCGCAGTTATCCAGTGCCTTGATGGATATTTGCGGTAGCCTTGCCAGCGGGTGCTGACTTGGCAGCACCACGACCATAGGCTCAGTATGAATTGCTATCCCTTCAAACTCTTGATTAAGCTCGATAATACCTGTTGCTAGCTCTATTTCGCCATTTTTTAATGCTAAGGTTTGTTGCACTCCACCGCGAACTAACAGCTGATTATTAATGTGTGGATAACGTTGCTGGTATTTGGCAATAATTGGCGCAAATAGCTCGGCGCTGCCCAGTGGCGCTAAGCCTAATTTTAACTGCCCTTTATGGAGCCCTTTCAGTAAGGCTATTTCATCAAACAGCGCTTGTTTGGTGCTGAGTAACTGCTGCGCATAGTCATACACCAGCTGGCCGTAGCTGGTAAGGGTTACGGCTGTGCCGCGTTTACCACGGGTGAGTAGCGTAAGCTCAAGTTCAGCTTCCAATTGGGTGATGGATTTTGACAGCGCAGGTTGGCTAATATGGATTTTTTCTGCA
Organism: Shewanella sp. 10N.286.51.B2; assembly: GCF_041469265.1. NCBI lineage: Bacteria > Pseudomonadati > Pseudomonadota > Gammaproteobacteria > Alteromonadales > Shewanellaceae > Shewanella > Shewanella sp. 10N.286.51.B2. The sequence continues at coordinate 123,419 of NZ_JBFRKH010000007.1, read as the reverse complement.
GCGCGATTAAAGCCACCACAGTTTACGATGTCGACAAAATATTGCAGCGTTTTAAGATCCATAATTACATAACCATTAGTTATCTATTTGGTAAATAATATTCATTATTTTTATTTTTATTGCAAGGGTAAAATAGCCACATCGAAACTAATTCAATCTGATGTGTTATGACTTCCTCCCTGCTGTTTGTAAAACGAACTTCCCATTTGCTGTTACAAGTGGCTTTTTTGTGTGGGTTAGCTTTTAGCGCCCAATACTTGGTTGAGCTGTTAGCGTTACCCATACCAAGTAGTGTGATTGGCCTGATTTTTTTGTACAGCCTGCTGGCATTTAAGTGGTTACCTGAGCGGTTTGTGGCCGTTGGCGCAATGTGGTTAATTGGTGAATTATTGCTGTTTTTTATTCCTCCCGTTATCGCCTCAATCCATTATGCTCCTATGTTTGAAGAGTTTGGGGGTAGTTTGATGTTCACCTTAGTGCTGGGCAGTATTTCAGTGTTAGTGATCACCGGCTTTGTTATTGATAGGGTATTTAGATTCGAGCGCCGTAGAAACCGCGCAAGTCGCAAAAGAGCAACAAAAATGTTAGCAGATGCAGCGCTGGCAACGTCAGATACGGTGGGAGTTTAATATGCAGTTTCTTAGCTCATTAACGTTAATGACATCGCCATGGATGACATCACAAACCGCTGCGCTAATCTGTCTGCTAGCAACCTTAGTGGCTTATTTTACAAGTAAGTTTTTATACCGTCATTACCATTACTGGTGGTTGTCACCGATTATTTCAACACCGGCAAGTTTAATGGTATTGGTAGTGATTTTTTCAGTGCCGTTACCTACTTATTTTGTTTATAACCATTATCTTAGCGCTTTGCTTGCGCCAGCAACTATTGCCTTTGCGCTGCCCATATACCGTGAGCGTAAGTTAATTGGCCGTTATCCATTAACAATTAGCATTGGGGTGATTACTGGTTTGCTGGTGGGATTATTATCTTCATGGCTGATTGAGCAGTTTGTTTATTTACCGCCTGAGCTATCACACAGTTTACTGGTGCGTTCAGTATCAACCCCATTTGCTATTGAGGCAACTACCGCATTTGGCGGTGCACCTGATTTAACTGCAACCTTAGTATTAATTACTGGGGTGCTAGGCATGTTACTTTGCGGCCCTGTATTTAAATTAGCCAAAATTAAAAGCCCATTGGCAAAAGGTGCAGCTTTAGGCGGCGCTGCCCATGGTGTGGGCGCGGCCAAGGCGGCTGAAATTGGCCAAGAGGAAGGGGTTGTGGCCAGCCTAACCATGATTTTTACCGGTATTGCTATGGTGATTGGCGCGCCGTTATTTGCTTATGTTTTAGTGTAAATAAATCAACTGCTTTATGTTTGCTTTTTAAGCAAGCTTACCGCATATTAATTAGTCAAAATGGTTTTGATTGTTATTCTCATTTGTTTAGGTAAATGCTGCGATGAGTTAATAGTAATCAAGTCAATACACCAGCGCCGCTAATTTGATATGGGTAAAATATGAAAAATAATAATATTCCACAAGAAGCTTTTGATTGGTACGATGAATATGCCCATGGCGGTATGGACCGTCGTACTTTTATGAAAAAATTAACCGGTTTAGTGGCGCTGGGCTATTCCATGACAGTATTAACCAGTGCGCTATTACCTAATTATGCCTTAGCCGAGCAAGTGTCATTTAACGATAGTGACATTAAAGCCAGTTATCAGAACTTTGCGTCCCCCCAAGGCCATGGCGAAGGTCGAGGCTATTTAGTGTTACCCACCCAAGCTGTAGAAAACCCTGATAGTAAATTCCCTGTGGTATTGGTTATTCATGAAAATAGAGGTTTAAACCCTTACGTCAAAGATGTGGCCCGCAGGCTGGCTAAAGCAGGCTTTATTGCGTTTGCGCCTGATGCCTTGTTTCCGCTAGGTGGCTATCCTGGCAATGACGATGAAGGCAGATCCATGCAGCGCACCCTTGAGCGTGAAAAAATTCAATATGATTTTGTTGCCGCTGCTAAGTTTTTAAAATCACATCAGCAATCTAACGGTAAACTGGGGGCAGTAGGTTTTTGTTTTGGTGGCTATATGGTGAATTATTTAGCCGCGATAGAAAGCGATCTGATTGATGCCGGAGTTCCATTTTATGGTACGCCAGCGGCCAAAGCCTTACGGCCAAATATTAAGGCGCCACTGATGATCCAATTGGGTGAGCTTGATAAACGGGTTAATGCGTCATGGCCAGAATATGAAGCGGATTTAAAAGCGGCCAATGTCGATTACGTTATGCACATGTATCCCAATGCTAATCATGGTTTTCATAATGACTCTACCGGCCGTTATGATGAGAAAAATGCTGAACTTGCTTGGTCAAGAACCGTGGCATTTTTTGAAGCAAGACTAGCCTGAGTTGAGCGCTAAGCTGTGTGTGGGCATGTGTTAACTTGCCCACCTGCTCAGTGCTATTTTTCCAGAGTTCAGAGTCAGGTGAACTCTTTGCTGGGTTATCTTATCGGTTTGCATATTTTATTGGCAGTATATCCAAGCTATTCACACTCAGCTTGAATACATACTTGCCACAAATTGGCGTTATTTGACACTTTTTTAGATTAAACTAGCCTGGCTGATGGCGAAGGTGTTGTTATCTTCTATACTTTTATTATTCAGTGTTTTGGCTGCAAAGATAAAAAGTAGTTTTAGCGGTTTAAGTCGATTTTAATATCAGGGAAGAAGAGCAATTTTTAGATTCTAATAGCTTTAGTTATATTCCCCTCCCTGCGATGGCAATGCCGTTTATTTCTTAATCTCAGTACCAATAAATTCATGGTTTAAGTACAGCATTTAGCACCCTTTATCGACTGTTAGCGCTAAGGTTTACTGCATGTGGTTTGGTTTATTATCGCTCAGAAATTGTATCTATGCTTCGATGATGCGTCGTGCAGCAGTTGTGTGTGTGCTATTTGTCTTAGTGACTTTGTTAATCGTAAGCGTATCTAGCTCGTTCGCTGCTGCTTTATCTGCCCCCTTATCAGAGCCTAAATCTGAGCCTTTAGTTGAACGCTCTGTAAAAACCTCAGCACAGCTCAAAATATCCCAAATATCAGAATCGTTATCACTAGCGTCAACAAAAGCAGTGGATATCGTATATTTGCAGTTACGTTGGCATCATCAATTTCAATTCGCCGGCTATTATGCTGCGTTAGAAAAGGGTTTTTATCAAGAAGAAGGTCTTGAGGTTCGTTTGCTTGAAGGCGATCCGCAACGCTTACCGGTAGCCGAAGTGTTATCGGGTAATGCTTTATATGCAGTAGGTAACAGTGAGGTGCTATACCATCGCCTTTTAGGTGAACCACTTATTGCTTTGGCTGCTATCTTTCAGCATTCACCATCTATCTTGTTGACGTTAAAAGAGTCAGGAATACGCTCTGCCCATGACCTTATTGGCAGAAGAGTGATGCTGGCGAATAAGGATAAAGATGCAGGCTTTTTGACCATGTTAGTTAATGAAGGCATTTCCTTGTCACAGCTTGAGATCGTCCCCAGCAGCTTTCAGCTTGATGATTTAATCACGGGCAAGGTGGATGCTTTTAACTCTTATATTACCAATGAACCCTATGTACTTGCTCAAGCTAATGTCCCCTATGACATTATTGATCCAGTAAGCTACCGAGTTGATTTTTACAGTGATATTTTTTTCACTACTGAAGCTGAGTTAAATAATTATCCAAAACGTGTTGCGGCAATGAGGCGAGCGACCCTCAAAGGTTGGCGCTATGCCATGGACAACCCTGAAGAAATAGTCGATATATTAATGGCTAAGTATCAGGTTAATAAAACCCGTGAGCATTTGCTCTATGAAGCTAATGCAATGCAAAACTTGATTCTGCCTAATTTGATCCAAATTGGGCATATGAACTCTGATCGCTGGCAACATATGGCAAATACCTTTGCTAAGGCCAGTGTGGTCAATGATATTCGTCACCTTGATGGCTTTATTTATAATGATAGCCCTACATCAACTCCTAACTGGCTCTACCCGGTATTATCCATAGCGCTTTTTTTGGTGGTTTTAGCCAGTAGTATCACTCTCTATATGCACTTGTTTAATCGACGTTTGGCAGAGGCTAAAACGACTTTACAGCAAAGTGAGGAGCGCTTTAGGGCTCTTAGCGAAGCAACCTATGGCGGTATTGTTATCCATGATCAGGGCCGTATCCTTGAGTGTAATAATGGTTTATCCACTATTACTGGTTTCAGTTACTCAGAGCTCATTGGTATGGATGGTTTGAAATTAATCGCGAAAGAGTATCTTGAAACGGTAAAAATAAGAATGCATCAAGATGATAGAAATAGTTTTGAAGCTGAAGGCCTTCGCAAGGACGGAACACGATATCCGCTAAGCATTAAGGGAAAAAATATTACTTATAAAGGCTGTAATGCACGAGTTATTGAAGTTATTGATATTAGTAATAATAAAAAAATTGAAGATCAACTCAAACTCGCAGCCAGTGTTTTTACTCATGCCCGTGAGGGCATCATGATCACCGACATTAATGGGGTTATTATTGATGTTAACGCCACTTTTAGCGCGATTACCGGTTATGAGCGAGAAGAAGTCATTGGCAGAAACCCACGTTTTTTAAACTCAGGTAGGCACAACAGCGAGTTCTTCAACAGGATGTGGGCATCGTTATTACAACATAAGCAGTGGTCAGGCGAGCTGTGGAATAAGCGTAAAAATGGCGACATATTTGCCGAGCTAATCACCATTAGTGCGGTTACAGATTCCGAGGGGCAAACCCAAAACTATGTCGCACTGTTTTCAGATATCACCTCAATGAAGCGCCATCAACAACAACTAGAACACATTGCCCATTATGATCCGCTAACAGGGTTAGCCAATCGGGTAATGCTGGCGGAACGACTGGATCATGCAATGAGTCAGAGCATCAGACGCGGAAAATTTTTAGCCGTGGCTTACCTTGATTTAGATGGATTCAAAGCCGTTAATGACACCTATGGCCATAATGTCGGTGACGAGTTGCTAATTACTTTGTCGCAGTTAATGAGCGAAACTCTGCGAGATGGAGACATTCTGGCCCGTATTGGTGGTGATGAATTTATTGCTTTACTGGTGGATTTAGAAAGCATGCACGATTGTGAGTTGGTTCTAGAGCGGATGCTAGAGGTAGCAAGTTGTCCGATTAAAGCTGCTGGAGCCATTTTGCAGGTGTCTGCCAGTATTGGCGTTACCTTGTACCCTCAAGATGGTGTGAGTGCAGATCAACTGATACGCCATGCCGACCAGGCCATGTATATAGCTAAACAAAGTGGCAAAAACCGCTATCACCTGTTTGATGTCAATAAAGACAAATCCTTACAAAGCACCCTTGAGGTGATTGATAATATTCAGCGGGGGATTTTGCAAGATGAGTTTGTTTTATATTACCAGCCGAAAGTGAATATGAAATTAGGCACTGTGATCGGTTGTGAGGCGTTGATCCGTTGGCAGCACCCAGAGAAAGGCTTGCTATTACCTGGGGAGTTTCTTCCTTTTATTGATAATCATTCCATCAGTGTCACTTTGGGAGATTGGGTTATTGATACCGCGCTTTCACAGATGTATTCATGGACCCTTGCTGGCTTTGATATTGCTGTCAGCGTTAATATTGACGCCTTACAATTACAACAAAAAGATTTTACTGCCAAACTCTCAGCAGCATTAGCGCAGCGACCGTTGATTAAACCGAGTTCATTGGAGCTTGAGATACTAGAAACCAGCGCGCTGGGGGATATGGGGCAAGTGCTGGCGACAATGGAGCAATGCATTAATATTGGCGTCAGCTTTGCGCTTGATGACTTTGGCACAGGGTTTTCATCACTCACTTACCTTAAACGTTTACCTGCCAACCTACTGAAGATTGATCGGAGTTTTGTCAAAGGCATGCTGATTGATATTGATGACCGCGCCATTGTGATGGGGGTGATTAGTTTATCGCGGGCTTTTCATCGCCAAGTTATTGCTGAAGGTGTTGAAACCATCGAACATGGAACCCAGCTATTGTCTATGGGCTGCATGCTAGCGCAAGGTTATGGTATTGCACGGCCAATGCCTGCTGAGCAATTACCAATGTGGGCAGAGAGTTGGAAGCCTGATAGCGCTTGGCAGTAATCAAGAAAACACAGAATAGGAATGAGAAGGTTAAGTAAGCGAAGGGTAAAGGTCAGTGGGGCACTCGAACCCCACTGTTATTTGTCTTTTGTTTACCTAGCCAATGGTTACCTAGTTAATATTTACCTAGCCAACTAGGCCTGCATTGTCACAGCGCCGAGATAAAGCATATAGCCACTAAAGCTCACTAAACACAGCGCCCCCGCAGTGCGGCCAAAGGTATAACTTTTTTCAGTAGCAGGGATGTTTCTTTGTTTAAAATAAGTAACCATAAATGCCACAGCGACGATAGCGGTGAGTAACAGCATCATAGGGTAATCACGGGCGACCAATAATTCTGGTAATGGCTGCTTGTCACCTAACAGCGCAGGGAAGGCAATCACCCCAAGTATATTGAAAATATTTGAACCAATCACAGTTGCAAATACCATGTCATGCATACCGCGGCGCACTCCAGCAATGGCTGCTGCTAACTCTGGTAAACTGGTACCAAAGGCAATAACGGTTAGCCCAATGATTAACTCACTGATCCCGGCAGCTTTAGCCAGTTCTACAGCGCCCCAAACCATCAGTTGTGAGGCGGCTAACAGCACACTTAGCATTAATAGCGTTTCCACAGCAGAGCGGCTTTTAGATATTTCTAAAAACTCAACTTCTTCTGCGTCAGCTTCGCCTTTACCCACTAAAAAGGCTAGGTAACCACAATATGCCGCTAACGCTACTAGTAGTAATAAGCCATCTGGGAAGTCTAAATTGCCGTCTGACATTAACAGGGCGCAAAATAAGATTGCCGCGATTAAGATAGGTAAATCCCGACGAATGAAATGGACTTTAATGGATAACGGCACGAGTAAAGCACAAATGCCAAGCACTAATCCTATATTAACGATATTAGAGCCAATACCATTACCAATAGCGAGTTCGCCAGCACCATTTAGGGCTGCGATAGAGGACACGAGAAGTTCTGGAGCTGAGGTGCCAAAAGCCACCACAGTCATACCGATAAAGGACATAGAGACTTTGCAATGCTTAGCCAGAGTCGCAGAACTTGCGATCAACCGGTCGGCACTGACAGATAAAGCGATAAGACCTGCAACGAGTGCAAGTAAAGGTAAAAATAATGACAACATAATATAACGCACTGCAAGGGCTGGTTGTGTTAAGACACGAAAAACCCACGCCCAGCCCTAGCTATATGCGTGTGGTCATTCGAGTCTCGCCAGACGCTTAATGCTAAGCGTTGATTGCACCATGGTCTTCGACCAATTATGTTGACACAACCTCCTGTCGTGGTGACAGAACGGCTACTCCCTCAAATTTGGGCGCATTTTAATCTGTTATTCGATTCGTTTCAATAGCAAATTTGTGGCTATTCGCGTCAAAGCTACTGCCAAGTATTTAGCACTGATATCGCTCGGCTTACAAGCCTTAGTGCTAGGAGAGACTTGTCATGCTAAAAACCGGCTAAGATAAAGGCAACTAACTAAAAGGCCGCTTATTCTTCATTGTCATTAAGGTTATTAAAGAGCGCATCAGCAATGCGTGTAAATGTGGCCAAGTCTTCAACTGGCAGGTTTCGCAGCATTTTTTGATTCACATCGTTTTGGGTTTTTGCAATCAGTACAGCGAGTTTTTTACCGTCTGCAGTCAGTGATAATATCTGACTTCTTTTATCTTCTGGGTTTGCCGTTTTCGTTAGCCATTGGTTATCCATCATTTCTTTTATTAACCGAGCAATTTGTGCTTTATCTCTGGCTAAAAGGTTAACGATATCGTTTGCGGTGCAAGTGTGACTGTTGTTAATCAAGCTAAGGCATTTAACATGCATGGCATTTAAGCCAATTTCATTAGCCTTAAGAGAAGATCGCATGGCTAAACGGTATGAATGTGCGATGTTAAAAATCGCATCAGAAATGGATAAGTGACTCATTTTTGGTTGGTCCTGATAATTAGTTGACTTAGTCAACAATGTTAACTATAGTTGACCTTATCAACTTACTAGCTTTTTTTCAAGTCGAAGAGGATGTCTCTATGAAGCCTAGAAAGCCCAATTTGCGCTCTGTACAGGTTGCAGAGATTATTGAGCTGTCGTCTCATTTACGTCGAATTATCTTTAGCGGAACCAGTTTACAAGGTTTTCCGCAGGGGCTTGAAGGCGCGCACGTTAAAGTGTTTTTGCCATCGACGGGCGATGAAGCGCAAAAAATGCGTTCGTACACGATTCGTTTTTTTAACCCACACACTAACCAGCTAGGGTTAGATTTTGTGATTAACCGTCACCAAGGTCCTGCCACCAGTTGGGCAAAAAAGGCAAAAGTGGGCGACCGTATTAGTATAGCGGGCCCAGGTTTGATGAAATTAACTGACTTTAATCACCATAGTTACTTGCTGGTGGGGGATATCACCTCTGTAAATGCCATAAATGGTTACGTGCCTAGATTTAATCCTGATGCCCAATTAAAGGCCATTATTAGCGTGCCTACCCGTGCTGATATCATTGAGATGGATTATGACGATTCAAAAAATACTCATTGGTTTATTGAAGATGAGTCAACAATAACCCTTGAGCAACAAGTACAACTAATCGCTAAAGACTTACCCAAGGATAGTCATGTCTTTATGGGGCTAGAAGCTGGTCAAATACGCGCTTTGAAGCCCGTATTACAACAAGAGCTTGGTTTTGAAAGGCTTAACATCTTTGCTGTTGGCTATTGGAAGCAAGGGATTGATGCTGATCGTTTCGGGGCGTTGAAAAAAGTTAATCCACTGTAAATATCCATGATAACCGTCATAGCCAAGTGACAAGCTATATTATTATCAATCACAGCTAAACCATAGCAGCCAGAGCTATAATTACTGCTAAGCATAAGTATATTAGCGATTAATTGTGCTATATACCTGTTAGTCAGTGGTCAGATATCTGGCTGTTTTGATATTTAAATAAAATAATACCTTTACAATTTTTTAAACTAATGTAAGATTCACCTCGCTCTGACATTCAGAGTTATTAATGAAACATCAAGTAAAAGTAAAGCCTCAGAATTCTACGTTATCGTTGTTCCTCTGTGTTTCCCTTAGCTTCATCGTCACATTAAATAATTCAGCTCTCAGCGCATCGCATTTTCGCGATAAATTTTTTAATTCTTAATTATATAAGGGACACATTATGTCTAACACTACTGGTATCGTAAAATGGTTTAACGAAGACAAAGGTTTCGGCTTCATCACTCAAGACAATGGCGGCGCAGATGTATTCGTACATTTCCGTGCTATCGCTTCTGAAGGTTTCAAAACTTTAGCTGAAGGCCAAAAAGTTTCTTTCGATTTAGAGCAAGGTCAAAAAGGCCCACAAGCAGCTAACGTAGTTGCTATCTAATTTGAAAGTCGACGTCACTGGCTAGCCAGTACGTTACTTCAAATAATTACGCTTTTAGGTTTACCTATTTATCGTAATTATTAAAAGAGCGAACCTTTGGGTTCGCTTTTTTGTGTCTGAAATTCAAGGTATAACGATCTGTGTATCACATCAAGGCGCTTAAGCTTAGTAACTAAAAATGCTGCAACTAAAGCGCTAGCTGGAACGCATTTAATCTTCTAAGCCTGGTAGCCTTTTTTGGCTTTAAGAGAGCTATTTTAATAAAAGCTAAAAGCTTAGCTGGTTAACCCATCTTTTGTCAGAATAAGCTCTTTAACTGCTTGGTAATATTTAACGTAACCTGTGCCGCGACACTCACTGACAATGGTGGCATAATTTAGCTATATATTGACTACAATGTCGGTGTGCTATGCCAAGGTGTGTACCATTAAGCTGAGGAGAATTAAGTGAGCAATAGACAATTAATACTACTGCTTAGAACCTGCATAACCATTGGTATTTACTTAATTTTACTTGGGGTTTATTTGCACAACTTTAATGATACCCTAGCCGCAATGGGCGTTAAGGGAATTATCATCAGCTCGATGTGTGTCGCTTTTGGCATGGTGCTGTCACTGCCAACTAAAATGTATTTAACCTTTATTTTGGTTGCTAGAGAAGCAAATAAAAAAGACTCATCCGAATGATGCTATCTGGCGGTGAGCGCAAGTTCATTCTCAGCCTCAACTGCAACTTTTGCCTCAAGCTTAACTTAAGTCTTATTCTTCACAAGATACCTTTTGGCGACACACTTGGTTTCTACCGGCTTTTTTCGCTTGGTACAAACAGCGATCGGCTAAGGTTAAAAGCTTGGTTTTATTAACGAGGTGACGCTGATTGGCACTAACACTGACCACCCCAGCGGATGCTGACAGAAACCCGGTTGCTGAATCACTATGCTCAATCTCGAGCCGTTTAAGCTGCATGGGGAGATCTTCAAGCCAGTGCTTATTTTGATTTGAACTGACAGAAACCAAAATAAATTCTTCGCCACCAAAGCGCACCACCATATCGGCACCTTGGTTTGAAAGTAACTGGGCAAAGCTGACCAAGGCTTTATCGCCCATTAAATGCCCGTAGCGGTCATTATATTTTTTAAAGTGGTCAATATCGATCATCGCCAATGAAAGGTACTGCCCCTGTTTTAAATTGTGTAACAGAGTCGAGAATTGCTTATCGAAATTATAGCGATTATGAATCCCTGTTAACTTATCAGTTTGCGCTTTTTGTGTTTGAATTAACTCGTATTTATATTGTTTTCTCAGCAGTACATCCGTTTGATATTGCATCGCGGTCATGATAGCAACTGTTATCACATAGAAGTTTATACTCCAAATGATATCCACCTCGGTGTTGAATTGGATTATAAGCAGAGCAACACCCAGTAACAGCCAAATAATGAACTTTTGACCTAAGTGAAGTATGGGAATGGCTGTAATAAAAATGGCTGACAGCATAGGGCCGCCTTCATGGAGCTCTTGATGGTTAATAGCATAGCTATAAAAGAATAAACCATTGATGAGGGTAAACAGCACCGCAAAAAATAACAGTATCGAATCAAGGTAACAGGTGGCTGATTTTTTAATACTGAAAATCATTACCATTGCAATTAGGAGGCTGACAATACGGGTTAAGATGTCGGCGAAAGTATAATTAGTGGCTGCAAATGAAGATAGGGTAAAAAATAGCAACACCGTAATTAAGATGTAACTCATCATTACTGCATTTGTGCGTGAGCGTTGATTTAAAGATTGTTGAAATGATAGTTCTGCCTCTTTATCTAACACCCACTTAGCAGGTAACCATTTCATTATTGACTTCCTTAGATTAATACTACGAGATACGACTCAAACCCTCAGTTAACATTATAGTATTAGTTAATTTTTTAGTTAATTTTTATTTCGCATTTTGGCTACTTGATCGATTATTTTATGATTAATCTCGTGACTATTAGTTAGACAGTATTGCATGAATACCCTCTATTCATGCTGTTGCTTTACAAGCCTGATACAGAACTTTAGGGCATATTGGGGCAAGTCTTCTTATTAACTATCTTGTTAATAATCTCAGTAAATTGAGTTACATTGTGGATTTGCTGCTGGTCAATATTGATATGCTCTAACGCAAGTTCAATATTAAGGTTATCAAGTTCTAGTTGCGCGATTAGCGACTTTGCATCTAGCTCTATATGCTCTAGGGTTAAGATAAGAAAGTCATTGCCAAACACTCTAAAAATTAACGACTCTGGCAAAAATGCAGTTAACTTGTTGGCTATAAAGGTAAGTTTTTTATCACCTTCGAGCCAGCCGTGGGTTTTATTGTATTGACCAAAATTGAACAAACTGATGACGTAACAGCAATGATAATGTTTGCTAAATAGCTCTTCGTTTAACGTAATAACGTGCTCTAGATATCGATAGTTATATAAACCGGTAAGCGAATCTTTGTAATAATAGGCAAGCCTTGCTTCTTCAAACTCATCCTTTAAATAATTATGATCAACAGGAATTAGATTAGCACTCTCTAGCACTGGCACAGCTGCTTTTACCGTATCAGGGCAAAATTGTTTACCTGCCAGCGCCTTTATTTCTGCGATAGCTTCTTGTTTCGATTTACTCATTTTATAGATACGTTTTGAGGTCATTGCATCAAAGGCGTCAACTAAAATGAGAATATGAGAAAGTGGGCAGATCTGTTTGCCTTTAAGTCCCCTAGGGTAGCCCGAGCCATCGTAATGCTCATGATGGCACCTGATGATCTCAGCATGTTTTTTAAAGGCTTTGATAGAGCTAAGTAGCTTGTAGCCGCTGTCTAAATGCTGCTGAATAATTTTGTATTCTTGCGAGGTGAGTTTACCTGGTTTTAGTAGAATACTATCGGGTGTAGATATCTTACCTATGTCATGCATGATTGCTGATTCATAGAGGATTTCCACTTCAGCATTACTAAAGCCCATCTCTTTAGCTATCATCACTGAGTATTGTGCAACCCGCCGCGTATGACCAGCGGTGTAGCTATCGCGCCGCTCCACTAAATCAAGCATAGATGATAGTACTTGACGGTAGTTTTTTACATCTTGTTGCTTGTGTTTTAGTGCCAGCTCTCGCTCTTTGCTATTAAGGGCATTTCTTTCTATCACGTATAAACATATAACCAGTAACACGGATAAAAAGATGGCGATAATGGCGACCAGATTATTGTAAAAATTGAGCTCAACCATCAGCTTGTTGATCTCTTGATCTACTGCAAATTCTAAATCATCCACATATACCCCTGTGGCGATAATCCAATCAAAAGGCTTATATAATTTGGCATAGGCCAGTTTTTTAACGATTTCATCATTGGTATTACGTTTGAAATAATACTCGAAGTAAACTTCACCTTGAGCATTAATGCCATCAAGCTCCATCTGGAAGGGGTAGTTACCTTTGATGTCTTGACTGAGGGTTGATAATAGCTGCCCTTCGGTTTCAGGCTGGCTAGGGTGAACTTTTCTAATGGCAAAGTCATCACCACCGGCGTAATTAATCACTTCATTTACCCAAACGTAGGTTTCTGGGTTCTGCAGTTTAATTAGCCTAATAAAGGCAGCGATCCTTTTTTTCGCTTCATTGATAACTTGAGGTGGTAATAATGACAGTGTCATTTGCATATCATCAGCAATCGCTGTGTTAATACTTATTTCAGCCAAGGTATTGTCTGGCTTAGAGGAGTGTAAACTTGGCTTATGGGATGACTGACAAAGAGCTTGTCCTGATTGTGTTAATTGGTATTGAAACTCATCATCGTCAGCGGCTAAAGTTTGTAGCACTTGGCAGCGTTGATGTTCAGGGGTGTTATTAAGTACTAATTTGAATTGTTGCGAATGCGTTTGTAGATTAGTTTGTTGTTTTTGGTATTCGCGCTTAAGGGTTGCTTCAGCTGCGATATGCACCGATGAAACAAGATCAGTAATATGCTCTTTTTTTAATTTAAATAAGTTTTCGCTGATAAGCTGTTTTTGCTTATCGATGACAAAATCTTCTGAGCGATTATCTAGATACAGAATTGATATACAGAATGAAAATACAATCAGTCCAAATAATAATGACTTTCTTAAATGCAGGTTAATCATATCTATAAGTCGCCCCTTATTAAGTTATTGTGACTAATAAGGGCTGATGGAAGCACAGGGGCGTAATATGCCACTAAGTGCTTGAGGTGTTTGATGCTAGCTGCGCGTATAACGTCAGAAGGTCTTGTAAAATAGCGAAGAATAACAACATAAGTGGTTTGAAAGGCATTGGCCTGAGTAATGCTATCTATTACAGAGGCATCAGCTAACGTGACATATTCTAACGTGACGTCTAGTAAACTAAGATTGAGTAAAGTGAAAAATTGGCTCATCCTTAATCACCTCTAAAAACTCCATTAACTAAACAATAGCGCATTTATTAGTGAAGTTACAACTAAGTTAACCAAAGGGATTGCTGAAATTTTTCAAAGTTAGATATTATTGATTTAATTCAAAAAATATAGCTTGTCACAAGGTGATCTTTCTAGGCAGTTATGGCTAAAAATTCCTATTTACAGGTCAAGGATGAGTTAAAATGACTGGCTAGAGCAATATAACCGCAAACAATTATTTACCGCTTTTACCGCTAATGCTGCCCAATATTCCTCGTAAAATCTGTTTGCCAAACTTACTCCCGACAGCGCGTGCAGCTTGTTTTGAAAAGCTCTGCACTAGGCCTTGACGGCGTTTGGTACCAAATAGCAATTCGCTAAACCAATTGCTTTGTTCATCCTCGCTATCTTTTTGGGGTGTTGAGCTTGTTTTTTTTGGGGTAGACTTTTTAGTGTCAGCTTTTTCTATAGGAGGCTTGGCATCAGGGGCTTTTTCAAGTTGCTCGAGTTGATTGAGGCGTTCATAAGCCGACTCGCGATTAATGGCGATATCATAATGATTGCCGATAGGGCTTTGGGCGCGACAAGCATTACGCTCAGTCAGTGTTAATGGCCCCATACGACAGCGGGGCGGGGATATCAGCGTTTGCTCAACCATACTGGGCACACCATTATCTTGTAAGGTTGATACTAAGGCCTCACCCACGGCTAAGCTAGAAATCACTGCGGTGATATCCAGTTTAGGATTTACCACAAAGGTTTCAGCGGCGGCGCGAACCGATTTTTGGTCCCTTGGTGTATAAGCCCGCAAAGCATGTTGAATACGATTACCCAATTGCCCCAATATCGCATCGGGTATATCGTCTGGAAATTGTGAGCAAAAATACACCCCGACCCCTTTAGAGCGGATTAGGCGCATAATTTGCTCGATACGCTTAAGTAGATGATCTGGGCTATCCTCAAACAGTAAATGAGCTTCATCGATAAAAAAGGCCAACTTAGGTTTATCGGCATCGCCGACCTCAGGCAGGTTTTCGTATAGCTCTGATAACAACCATAGTATAAAACTGGCATATAAATTTGGGGTTAATACTAATTTATCTGCCGCCAGAATATTGATTAAGCCATGGTTTTGCTCATCAACGCCCATGATGTCACTTAGCTCAAGGGCGGGCTCGCCAAAGAAAACCTCACCACCGTCACGCTTTAAACTCATCAGCGATCGCTGAATCGCCGCTAATGATTGCGCACTGACTAAACCGTATTCAGCACTGATGGTTTTACGCTCTTTTGAGACCAAGGTCAGAAGCGCTTTAAGGTCGTCTAAATCCAGCAGTAATAAGCCTCGGCTATCGGCTAAGGCAAAAACGATGTCTAAAATGCTGCTTTGGATGTCATTTAGCCCCAGCATTCTGGCTAATAATGTTGGCCCCATTTCACTGACGGTGGTGCGAATAGGGTGACCTTGCTGGCCGAGTAAGTCCCAAAAAACGCATGGATTAGCTTGGGGGCTGAAATTGCTAATACCAATTTTATCAGCGCGGGCTAATAGTTTATCTGACACCTTGCCTGCAGCGGCTAGACCTGAAATATCCCCTTTAATATCAGTAACAAAAACCGGCACACCTTGACGGGAAAAGTTTTCAGCTAACATCATCAGCGAGACCGTTTTACCCGTACCTGTCGCTCCTGCAATTAAGCCATGACGATTACCATAACGCAGTTGTAGCTCAACGGGATTATCGCCTTTACCTATCAATATCGTGTTTGTTGAACTTTGTTTCATTGTCGCTCCTTGCAGATATTGCTTTAGGTAAAAGCACAAAGGGGTGATGGTTAACGCTTATGTAATACGTTTATGGCAATAACAGTGTAGAACAAGAATGTAAAATAAGAATGTCGAATTGATTGGCTGGCGCACAAACGCTGTGGCCGCTAAGTAGCATGTCGCTAGCGAGTGATTCATTTTTGTAGCGCTATAAACTCTATAGCTCAAATGAATAATAAAATATTATCATTTTAAGAATTTTTAATAATTATTTTAATCCTCTCCATTGCCGTAAACTAGCCCTATTAAATCAAAGCAAGCGTTTTAGATTGTTATTTTGTTATCACTACTAACAGCGCTTTCATCTCTGTGAAGCTAAGGGCAAATTATGAAATTTTTACACACTATGATCAGAGTTGCAGATCTTGAGAAATCGATTGAATTTTATACTGATGTGCTGGGTATGAGTGTGCTCGATAGAGCTGAAAACACTGAATATCGTTATACCTTAGTGTTTGTTGGTTATGCCGATCAGCCAGATGGCACTAGCATTGAGCTGACTTACAACTGGGATACAGACCAGTATGATATGGGTAATGCCTTTGGTCATTTAGCCTTAGGTGTGGATGATATTTACGCTGCTTGCGACAAGATTAAAGATTTAGGCGGAAAAGTCACTCGTGAGCCCGGCCCTGTAAAAGGTGGCGCGACGCACATCGCATTCATCACTGACCCTGATAACTATCAAATTGAGCTGATTCAACTGAGCTAACTGAACCGAGCTAACTGAACTGAGCTCGTTACCTCAAAGCCCTATTACATCGGCTGCTCAATGACCCATTTTTCGAGGAATGACAACATGAAACAAGCATTATTTCAAACGCTGCAACTAGGCCGTCATACACTAACCAACCGGATTGTAATGCCACCAATGACCCGTTCACGTGCTTCACAGCCAGGAAACTTGGCTAATGACATGATGGCAAAATATTATGCTCAGCGCGCACAAGCGGGTTTAATTGTGGCTGAAGGCACGCAGATTTCTGCAATGGGTCAAGGTTATGCTTGGACACCGGGTATTTACAGCCCTGAACAAATTGCGGGTTGGAAAAAAACCACTGATTTAGTTCATCAACAAGGCGGGGTTATTTTTGCTCAGCTTTGGCACGTTGGCCGCGTTACTCACCCTGATAATATTGGTGGCGAGCAACCTATTTCATCTTCTGCCCTTAAAGCTGAAAATGTAAAAGTCTTTATCGACAACGGCACCCAAGAGCCTGGTTTTGTTGATGTGGTTGAGCCACGGGCGATGACCAAAGCAGATATTAAAGCTGTGATTGAAGAATATCGTCAAGCGGCGCTTAATGCGATTGAAGCGGGTTTTGATGGCATTGAATTACATGCTGCTAACGGTTATTTAATTAACCAGTTTATTGATTCAGAGGCGAATAACCGCACCGATGAATACGGCGGCTCAGTAGAAAACCGTTTACGTTTTTTAAGTGAAGTGGTTGGCGCTATGATTGAGGCGATTGGCGCTGACAGAGTTGGGGTGCGTTTAGCTCCATTTACTTCATTAAATGGCACCGTTGATGCTAACCCTGTTGAAACTTACACTGCTGCAGCAGCGTTATTAAATACCCATAAGATTGTGTATTTACATATTGCAGAAGTGGATTGGGATGATGCTCCTGAAACCCCAGCAGGCTTTAAAAAAGCGGTACGTGAAGCATATCAAGGGGTACTCATTTATGCCGGTAAGTATAACGCCGATACCGCAGAGCAAGCGATACAAGATGGCTTAGTGGATATGGTTGGTTTTGGCCGCCCATTTGTGGCAAACCCAGATTTACCTAACCGTATTAAGCATGGTTACCCATTGGCTGCGCATGATCCAGCCACCTTATTTGGTGGTGATGAGAAAGGCTTAACTGATTATTGTGAGTATGCTAGCAACTAATGCCTATAAAGCGCACGCTTGCTAGTTAAGCAGTCGCTAAACAGGTTAAAATATAATAGCCACTTTACTTCACTGTAAAGTGGCTATTTTACTATATGAGGGGGTGGTTAAGCTAACCGCTAATACCTTTCTTTTTATCAATGCATGACGATCCATGCATATTGATACAGCACTTTAGTTAATCTTATTTTCACTGCGGCCTGCTTGTTTTAGGCGCTGATGAGCTGTGTCTGTTTCAATATTACTCTAGAGAATTATCAATGCGCGGAGCGTTATATTTATTTATTGCCACCTTGTTGGCTGCTGTTGGCTGGATTTCGTCAAAGCTTGTGGTTGATGAAATGCCCGGCGAAGTGTTTATTGCTAGCCGCTTTATGTTAGCTAGTCTGATTTTATTACCTTTTTGCTATAAAAGTATTTGGCGATTAAGAGCCAAGCAGTTGCTATTAGCCTGCGGAGTAGGCATTTTCTTGGGGATGTCGTTACAGATTTGGGTGTTTGCGGTATCGATCAGTAATAGCCTGTCTGAAGGGGCATTTATCATGAGTTTAGCGATGATCATTGCGCCTATGACCGCCTGGTTTTTGTTTAAAGTTAAGCCTCACCGCGCATTTTGGTTAGCTTTACCCATCAGTGTGGTAGGGATGATGTTACTGAGTTTAAGTAATGGCTGGCAAGTGGAGACCAGTCAATGGTATTTCTTACTTGCCTCTTCATTGCTGTCTGTTCATTTTGTGTTGAACAAAAAAATTAGTCGCAGTATTAAGCCACTTGATTCGATATGTTTACAGTTATTTATGGTTGGCTTAGTTGCTGCTGTGTATGTAGCCTTTACCCAGCAATTAAGCTTTGAGGTCAATGATAGTTTGATATTTTGGTTTGTGGTCTCTACTGTTATCGCTACGTCAGTGCGTTATGTATTTCAGACTCTAGGCCAGTATCAAGTTAAGATGGAAACCGCGGCATTGATTATGATTTTAGAGCCTATTTGGACCATGATCTTAAGCTTTAGTCTGTTAGATGAGCAAATTTCGCTGCAAAAAGTTATTGGCGGTGCGCTGATTTTTATATCCCTAAGTGTTTATATTAAGCTGTCTAAGCCACCTAAAAACGCTAACTGATGCACTAACAACAAAAAGCCAGTCGTGAGACTGGCTTTTTAGTTAAGGCTCTACAGACCGATTAGAGCTGGTTTAAGTATTTCTCAACGCTGGCAAGTTCACGCTGCTTTAAGCTGACGCAGTTTTTAACACTTTCATCGAGCTTGGCTAAGGTACGGCCAAACTCAGGTGTTTGCGCGACTTTTGGCTTAAAGAATGTGTTGGTTGTATCTAGTGCCGCTAAATCACAACCGCTACCGGTAAACGATGGGATCATCGCCACCGCAAAGGGAGGTAGTTTCGCTTTTATGGCGCTGAAGTTAGCATAGATCCAATCTCTAAAGCGTTGTTTACGCTCATCGGTATAAGCTTGCCCTGCAAAGATATAGCGTAAATCTGGCGCATTGACTTTATCGGTCAAACTATAAGCTAGCACGCTGTTTTGTAGTTTTTCAGTAGGCGCATAGCCTAAGGCATACATTAAACGAGTGCGTTTTTGCGGGTCTTTCGTTACCTCAAATTCAGCTTTTACTTTCGCTAATACCTTACTGTCACCAAAATACACTGCAATATTGAGGTAAGTGCCGATAAGGTACTGGTCAATATCGTTATTACCATTAAGGTACAAGTCAGCTTGTTTTTTAGCGGTTGCAATTGTGGCTTTATCTTTGGCTTCAAAAGCTAATAAGTTAATCAATGTTGGGCGTAACTTACTAATAGATGACTTTTCATCAACTTTTGCTGTAACACCGTACTTCTCGATTGCGCTTTGTGCTCTTGAGGCAATGAACTTAGCCCATAGCTCTTGGTTGGTGTCATCAATAAAGGTGCGTTTTTGAGATTGTAAGTAACCTAATGCGGCAGAGACGATTTGCGGATGTTGGTCATCAATAAATGCGCCTAAAATATTCAGTAACTCACCACCTGAGATAAAGCCTGCATCTAATAAGGCATCAGCAGCTGAGATCAAGGCTTTACGCTCACGAGCTGTAAGCTGGGTTTTAGCATTGGCTAATAAGTTGCTCATTTGTGTTTCATCTAACAACCAGCGGTAGTAACCCATGGCGTCTGAATCTGGATAAATCCAATCAGGACTGAATGCTAATTTGATGGTTTGCGATTGACTGGTGAGTAAAATGGTTTCGGTTGCAACTTTGTCACCTTTACCATATTTAACCGATACCGGCACAGTCCAAGACTGCTTTGCAGCTTCAGTGCCAGCATTCACAAAGCGGCTTTGCTTAAGGGTTAGCTTATCACCTGCTAATGACACATCGATTAAAGGGTAAGATGATTGCTCAATAAAGGTGCTTAAGATACTGCCAACATCTTTACCTGAGGCTTTTGATAAGGCATTCCAAAGATCATCAGCTTCAGTATTTTGAAAGGCATGATCTTTAATGTATTGACGAATACCCTTATTAAATTCAGCTTCACCGATATAGTTTTCTACCATATCTAGCACTGCTTCGCCTTTACTATAGGCAAGGCCTAAACCGTCCATAATGTCGGCTTCGTTCTTAATGGGCTTGCGGATTGGCTTGGTCGATACCCGCGCATCTAATGACATCACGTAGTTTTTGGATAATGCTAAGTTAGATTCAAACTCAGGATGAATTTGTTCGGTGATTTTAGCCGCCATCCAGCTTGCAAAAGCTTCGTTTAACCATAGGTCATTCCACCACTGCATAGTCACTAGGTTACCGTACCATTGGTGTGCTAGCTCGTGGGCAATAATTGAAACGGCCGTTTTTTTGCTATTTTGGCTGGCGGTTTGCTCATCAACTAACAAAATATCTTCACGATAAGTGACTAAGCCTGCGTTTTCCATCGCCCCAAAAGGAAACTCAGGTACTGCAACGCTATCAAGCTTTTGATAAGGGTAATCGACCCCAAAATAATCTTCTAATGCTTTTAGAACTAACGGCATTTGCTCGGCTGCATATTTGGCTAGCTCGATTTTCCCCTTAGTGGTTATTACGCGCCCTGGGACTTTCATGCCTGTGACTTCAATTTCTTCAAATTGACCCACAGCATAAGCAACAAGGTAAGAGGATATTGGCTTGGTTTGAGCAAATACGTGAGTTGTCAGGCCATCTTTGGTTGCAACTGAAAGCTCAGGGGTATTGCTGTAAACCTTTTCAGTACTTGGGGCTGTGATGGTTACTTGAAAGGGGATTTTATATTCTGGTTCATCAAAGCTTGGAAAACTGCGGCGCGCATCACTCATTTCAAACTGTGTAAATAAGTAGGGCAGGCCGCCATCAATGGTTTTATACAGGCCGACAGATTGACGGTTATAAGGGGCTGTGAAATCCATTGAGAAAGAATATGCACCAGGTTCGATAGTATGTGGGCAGTTAAACAAAACCACCCCAGTATCTTGCATGATTACATCTAGTTGGCAGTCTTTGTTGTTAGCTGATTTGGCATCTAACTGGATATTGCTAGCAGTGTATTCTAAGCCGTTAAGTTGTAATTGCTTAGTGGCTTCAAGCACTTCAATTTGAATGGCTGTGCTGCCTGAAAACTGATCTTTTACTGGATCTAAGTTGAGCTTAATACTTTGTGATAGTGGCTTGGCGACTTTACTTAGCACGTATTCATTGGCTAAGGCGTCGGTACTTCCCACAAATGAGAGCGTAACCAGTCCCGCAGTGACGATTCGATACATGTTATTTCCTGTTGTTTTAATTATCATTCCATGATGTTTAATGGCATTGATTAGGATTGAGTGACTATTAGCGTTTTTATTGATAACGATTGTATTCATAACGCTTGTATTGGAACCATTGCATTGATGATTCTATAGGGTCATTTAAAGCTGATGCTGATTATAACAAGTTAACAGCTAAGCGGTAACTTACGAGCATCATTTAAGTTGGGGTTGTTGTAACAATTGATGACTTGCTTAGAGTATTTAGTGTGATTACTTAGAGTAGCGCTTGATTGAAGCATCATCTAATCCCAGCTTGGCGATTGCTAGGTATTGAGTTACTTATGGCTTAGAGCTGATTTAATGGCCGAAATAAGGCAAATATTATCATTGAGGTTTGCCTTATATTCGGATCTTGTGTTCTTAGTATCAAAAGTAGTTTTTAGTATCGAATGCCGATTTTAAGTTGTTGGCAAACTCGATAAACTTTTCTTTAATGGTGCGCTTGATAGACACCTCCAGCGAGCCCAAAATAACCTTACCCTCAATGGTGATGACAGGAGCTTGGCGGGTTGCGATAGAAGGCGCTTTGTTTTCAATGCTACTGACGAGCCCGTAAGTTTTACACACCACATTAATGCCTTCAGGAACATAGATACTGCTACTGCCCAAAAAGCAATTAATCTCAATGGTGACATGTTGATGCTGAAAAATGGCATCACTAAAGTCCAGAGTGGTTTCGCCAATAATATTATTAACCTTAATAACCTTTGGCACCACCCATTGGCCGCTACGTTCACTGTTACCTAATATGCTGGTTAAGCGCATATCTTCAGTGGCAGTTTTGCTGCCATAGTTTGGCGCAAACTGGTGGTCTTTTTGCTGACTATAGTCAGTATCAGCGGTTAAGGTTAGGTCTGCGACCAGTGCGATTATCTCTTGATGGTCACTGGAGTTCATTGCCTCATCAAGGCGTCTTTCAAAGGCTTCAGCAGAGATAATGCCGTGGCTATAATTGACAATTAACTGATCGATAACTTGTTCTCTGACTTGCTCAATAGGACGATCTTCTAAAATCACGGCCATAATGTCACTCCTTGGACTTTATAGTACATAGTGACTCAGATTTTAGTCACTATGGCAGATGTTGTATTTAAGTTAAATTAAAGCAATGTGCAGGCCAGTTTAAATATAATGTTTTTAAACAGAGTCTTAGGTTTTTTTGGTCATTGGTTACCAATATTAGACTTAATAAATAGCAATAATGTAGTGAAAGTTCCCAGCTTAATTCGTCAAAATAACCTGTAAACTGCCATGGGGTTGTTATTTTTATTTGCAGAACGTGACGCTCTTCAGCCATAAAGAACTGCTTTTAGCTATTACTTTTATGGTTTAAATACACCATAAAGATTGGTGTCTAGCACTCTTTTTTTCTCAATGGAAAAGCCTAAAATGCACCGCATCGGCATCACCTATGAGGAAAATCATTATGTCACACCCAATTATTGCAGATTTGAATAAACGTTATACTGTGAAAAAGTATGATTCAAGTAAGCGTATTTCAGCAGCGGATATGGACGTAGTGAAACAAGCGATTCGTTTAACTGCTTCTTCTATTAACTCACAGCCGTGGAAATTTATCGTATTAGAAACTGATGTGGCAAAACAACGTTTTCATGAAACGTTTGCCAATATGCACCAGTTTAATCAGCCTCATGCTACTGAAGCCTCCCATGTGATTTTATTTGCCCATAACCCTAAGTTCACTAAAGATGACTACAGAAAAGTTGTTGATGTTGAAGTGTCGTCAGGTCATTTACCGGCAGACATGTATGACAACATGCTAAATGGTGCTTTTGGTTTTGCAGAGCAAAATACTGATGACAGTGGTTTTAATGGCCATTGGACTAAAGCGCAAACCTATATTGCTATTGGTAATACCTTGCATACGCTAGCTCGTTTAGGGATTGCTTCTACATCGATGGAAGGCGTTGACCCAAGCTTAATTGGTGAGATTTTTAAAGAAGAGTTAGATGGTTACGTTTGTGAGTTTGCGCTAGCAATGGGTTATCACAAAGAGGGCGAAGATTATAACTTTGGCCTACCTAAATCACGCTTACCTGAACAAGATATCATCACAGTTTTATAAACTATATTTGGTCGTTTAAATTATAGCTTGTAACACCTTTCTAATTGATTATTCTGTCCCTGTTATTAAAGCCCATCATGTACTCTTGATGGACTTTTTTGTGTTGAGTATTTTTAAAAGATTAAATCAGCAGCTTAGTCTCCATTTTAAACAGTTACTATTTCACAGGAAGGTGGAAAATTTTAGGTTCGGCTTTTATAAGCCCTAAATGACTGATAATACTGCAATGTAACCCGTCACATTAACGTTGAGCATGAGTTAAACCTTTATAGGGACTGACTTTAACTGGAATACTGATGAAATTGAGTAGCCTCTGCAAGGTGCTATTCATACGTGTCATGCCATGAACCGCTGGCGCTGAAACGATATTATGAAGAATGGAATGTATTTGATGGGAGGCATGAATATTGATGGATGAATGCAGCTGCTTTGGTTGATAGTAATATCATTAAGGCATTGCGCAATCGCTAACAACAGACAGTATTAAGAAGAGGAATTACTTAGCTGCAGCTTATTGATAAAGCCGCCATTATGTTCAGTGTTTCAAGTCGTTCTCAACATGGTAAGTTATTCCAAAAAGTGTAGAGTCATAACTAAAGCGACTAAAAATGCTGATAAAATGGTAAAAAGGTGGGATTAATAATGACGTATTAGCTTGATTTTACTCTCCCAGTAATGGCTTGGGAGAGTCGTGAAAGTAAACTATAACTTCTTTAATAAGGAACTTGGTTTTGCCATAAATTGTTGTTTACCGCCTTGTCATAGCCGTTTTGGTATAAGGCTTCCATGTACTGCTGATCAAACATTTTCTTGGTGGCAGGTTCTGCATCAAACTTGTCGTCAATATAAGTGAATGACAAATCGTAGTTATTTACTTCGCTGTAATACAGCATTCGATATAAATCACCTCTAGCTTGTTGAATCGTCATACTTTTCAAACTGCGATTCAGTAGTTCAAGGCCTTTATCATGTAGGGAAATATAAGGTGATTTTAATACCCCGTTACGGATAACGTGAATATTAGTTGGTTGCTGATAACCTAAAGCCTGATTGACTAACCCATAATCGAAATTACCTGGGTCGACAAACATTTGTGAGTTCATGCCGCCATCAACATGTAGTTCTTCTAGAGGCTTTCCATCTATCTCAACATTGATGAATTGTGGTGGAAACACCCCTGGAATTGACGAGCTTGCGGCTAAAATTTGATGAACTAAGTCATATTTATTTGGTAAGTTACTGGCAGCAATTTGGCCAATATTCCAGATCATCAGCTCGCCAGAATCAAACTGCGTAGTGCCAATAAATAGTCGACGCCCTTTTTGGTGTTCAGTCGCTATTTTATCAATCATTGTAGCAGGGTAAAACTGCTCCACTAGCTCATATAGACTACTGCCATCAGTAAAGGCATCTTTAAAAAGAGCATTTAAAAAATTGCGTTTACCTAATATAGCCTTATCGTTAAGGCCTAGCATGACTTGCTTTAATCGATGAATTTCATCACCACCAATAAATGCAAATGGTGCAATCAAAGAGCCTGCACTGATCCCTGTGACAATGGTGTATTGCGGTAGTTGATTACTATCATAAAGGCCGTTTATTACTCCGGTGCCATAAGCACCCTTAGCACCACCACCCGATAACACTAATATATTTAGCTTTTCTGACGCACTTGCTAATGGTGTGGTGTTGGTGGTTGCATCATATAAAAACCCAGGTTGTTCATCAGCCCAAAATCGATAAGGTTCAGCTATTTCGGTTTGATCCGCCGCCACGAGAGCATCTTTGTAATTATTAGCATCAACCCGTTGTTCAAGTTGATGATTTGAGCTACAGGCCGTTATGAACAAGGCAAAAAATATTAACTTAATAAGGTTCTTCGGGGTGTTCATTAGTGTCTCCATTTAGCCGTTTAGCGGCTAAAAATCTAAAGATATTTTAAATCAAATTAGCAATATTATAGAAGCAAAGCGGTTTCTATGATCTGCTGATAATTAATATTAGAAGGTTAATGGACATTGTGTAATCTGTTAAATCGCGTTTGAAGGATTTAACCCTCACAAAACGGCTAACGTGAATTGCTATCGTCAATTGGGGGTAGATGGGCGATTTATCGATTTTAAACCGTGTAAATCTCACGCTTTTACTACTCTATAGCGGTTAATTTTATTACTTCAATGTTAATGATGATGGTTCGATCCTTCATAAGCGATTACAAGGTAAGGGTTAAATTAATTACTATAAATTTAATTATTCAGGCTCATACAGCAAAGATGCAAACTTTAACCTAATATTAGGCTTGAGCTACTTTGATGATTCACTAGCCAAACCCTAGCAATCAGAGATACATGGAGTTAATTATGACCGTGTTTTACCGTTCTACCCTTGCAGTGCTTATTTCATTAACATTAGTGGCCTGTGGCAGTGATGACAGCCCTAGTGTTACAGATCCAGAACCTGAAGTACCCGTTGTCGAGCCACTGCCACCACAGCAGATTGATCGGATCATTGGTGATAGCACCGTAATGGGGCTTAAAGAGTCAGTGGTGATTAATGATGTAGAGGGTACTGCAACGCGAGTTGAGTTAGAGGCGTTTAAAGGCATTACTTATGCGACTTCTGCGCGCTTTGAGCACAGTGTGGTCACAGAATTAACAGATGTGGTCGATGCAACGGTTTTTGGTGATGCCTGTCCGCAACTTGATTTAACGGTGCAGGAGCAATCAGAAGATTGTTTAAACCTTAATATTTGGCGCCCAGAAGATACGGTCGAGTCCGCTGAATTACCGGTTTATGTGTTTATTCATGGTGGTGACTTTGAATTTGGTTCAGGCTCAGACCCGCTAGTACAAGGCGATAATGTTGTCGCTCAGGGGGCATTAGATGATAAACCATTTATTGCGGTCACTCTAAATTATCGTTTAGGTATTTTAGGTAGCTACTGGCTTGATGGTAGTAAGAACGACAAAGGCGGTAATTTTGCTTTAGGTGACCAAAAACGCGCGCTTGAATGGGTGCACAACAATATTAGCGCCTTTGGCGGTGACCCAGAAAAAGTCACCCTTGTTGGTCAAGGTGCGGGTGCGATGTCGGTGGGTATTTTGCAACAAACTGAAACTAAGGAAGTTATCACTGGTACCTACTTCCAACGTGCCATTATGCAATCAAACCCTTATGGATTTGATTACAAATCTTATAACCAAGCAAAAACTTATCAAGGTAAGTTACAAGCTTATGGTGATGAATTATTTGGCACTACCGCAGCGGTTTCGCTTAATGACTTAACCCTTGAACAAATTATGCAAGTGCAAGAAAAAGCACTTAACCCATTAGCGAAAGTTGGCGCTTGGTCAGGGCTTGACTGTATTGACCTTGATAATTTATTTGGCAGTGGCTTGTGTATCGGGTCAAAGTTAGACGCAGAAATTACGCCATTTGCTAATTTGAAACCTTTTGCTCCTTATATGGACTATCGTCCAAAGGGCAGTTTTTTAGAGCCTGAAGTGAAGGGTTATCATTTAGAAGCACAGCCGGCACTCACTGAGCTAAATGTACCGACGGTTTTAGGTTTTAACACCAATGATTCTAGAATTGTGTCATATGTGCCAAGCTTAACTTCACTGATCCCAACTATCATTGAGTTAATCAACGAGCAAAATAATGCGCCAGAAGACCCAGATGCCGCCGCGGCAGATATTGAGGCTTGGTTAGCATCGCAAGATAACTTGGAATTAGTACAGCAACAGTTAATGGGTTTAACGGCTGACGAAATTGAAGCACAACTTGAGTTAGGTGATATTTTACCGAGTACCGCTTATGACGCAATTACCCGCTTTTTCTTTGGTTTAGGTAATGGTGAGTTAATTGATAGCGTGTTTGCATTAACTGACTTTTATCCGAATGAAGAAGATGAATTAACTGGTGCTACGGGTAATATGGCGCAATTTAATTTGTTAACCAATGACATGTTATTTAGTGGGCCTGCACGTGTTAAAGCCAAGCAAACAAGCGACACTGCCGAGCAGGCGGTAACGTTATACAATTTTGATTATCAACCAAGCTTTAATGTGTGGACCACCAGTAATGATGCAACCAGCATTGATCTTGGTGCATTGATTAAATCAATTAGTTGTATAGGTAAAATGTGCGTGGGTGCAGAGTTACCGTTCGTATTTAATAAGCCTTACACTGTAACAGGTAATAAGATTAACCCAAGTGCATCTGATGTTGCGTTAATGGATAAACTATCGCGTTTATGGTTTAGCGATGCCTTGTTTGACAACTATCAGTTCACTACCGCGGATGACACTGTGTTAGTGATTGGTGCTGACACCAGCATTCAAGTTGAAGAGAATTGGGATAAAAGAAAGCAAGCTGGTCTTGACCCAGAGTTACGCGAAGGTCGCTTAACGGGTCTTGAGGATTTAGGCTTAATTTTAGGCTACTTTAATTAATGACTAAATAAGCTTTATCTTTATCGCTTTGATTGGCGGCTAGCATTTGCTAGCCGTAATTTTTTAACCATAATGACGGTATATCAATGAACATGCATTCTATTTCTAAGTGCCTAACTGTACTTAGCTTTATTATTGTTACCATAGTGGTGACTGGCTGCGCAACGTCTTACCCAGAGGTTGAGGACGGTTTTCAAGCGGATTGGGACTCGAAAAAATACCATGCTGATTTGTACTTAATCCCTACTGCACCAGAAGCCTTAGCGAGGCGTATTGAGCTAGTGCGTCAAGCCAAAAGCTTTATTGATATGACTTACTTCTCATGGAATAAAGATACCTCGGGATTAATGCTTTTTGCCGAAATTAAGCAAGCTGCCGATCGCGGTGTAAAAGTCAGAGTAACCCTTGATGACTTGTTGGTGTTTAATGAAAAGTGGCTTGCAGAGCTCGCCCACCATCAAAATATCGATATTCGTATTTTTAACCCTTTCGACTCTCGAAAAATGGGTTGGATTGGCCGTGCGATGGACTTTCAAATTCATCAGCAACAGCTGGATAATCGCCTGCATGAAAAGTACTTTAACGTTGATGGTCACAATATGATTTTAGGTGGCAGAAACATTGGCGATGACTACTTTGGCTATAGCACTGAGGCAAACTTTTTTGATTTAGATGTCATTTTTAAAGGTGACGTCATTAAGGCTTTTGAAGCGAATTTTGATGGGCTGTGGGGCACTGATTATTTGATCCCAATCGAAATGCTTGTAGAAGTGAAGCAGGTGGGAGTATTTACCGAGTTTGAAAAAACTTATCGGCAACAAACTGAAAACCGCCAACAAGTGGTGAATGCGATTAATCAGCAAGTGCAGAGCTTAACAGAAGTGGGTTATACCGCAGCTGTTGTGAAACCTGTCTTTGATTCGCTTGAAAAGATGAAAGACAGTAAGCCATATTTTAGAAGTCGAGTTGAAAATCTAATGACTGATCCGGTGAATGATGCCAAGAAAGCCGTAATTTCAACGCCTTACTTAATTCCAACCGATAATAAATTTACCATTATTGAAAAGCTTAGTGCCAATAATGCACAGATCACTTTAATCACAAATTCATCGGCATCAAATGATTCGGGGTTTGTGCCGGCATACTTTGAAAAGCATCGCCCACTGTTATTAGATATGGGGGCGGATTTATATGAATATAAAGATCATGCTAAAAATAGTGATCATTTTTACCATAGTGATACTTATTACCATAATAAGACCTTTATCTTTGATGACTTATATTCCTACATTGGATCATCGAACTTTGATCCACGTTCAGATTTTTTAAATATTGAGTTTGGGGTGTTAATCAAGAGCCCAGAATTCGCCTTGACGTTAGAGCACTACTTACTGGCCAATAAAGAATTGCTTTATTGGCATGTAACTCAACAAGAAGACGGCAGTATTAACTGGCAATCAGGTGATGAAAGCTATGACGCTTCGCCTCATTATGGTGGTTGGCATGCTTTACCGGATTGGCTGATAAGGAAAATGAATGGCGAGTCAGAGCTTTAATTAAAGCCATATTTAGGGGCTAGTACGCTTTCTTTACGTAAGTCATTTAACGCCACAATATAAGAGCATGTTAGCTAAGAGTTTGTTAGGTAATAGATTACTGACTAAGAGATTATTTGCTAACAGATTATTTGCTAACAGGTTATTAGCTGAGAGGATTAGTTGAGAGTTTGTTAGCTGAAAGGATTACTAGAAATAAACAATAATCCATTGTTTTTATATACGTCCAACCCCTTGCATGATAATGAGTTTGTAGGGTTTCATTGCAGTTTAAGCAACAAATACTCGTTAATGAGCTAAATTTAATCGCGGTTATTTTTAACTAATAATAGCTATAAAAAAGCACCCAAGTTCTTTATAAAAGGCAAGGGTGCTTGATAAACACTAATTAGTTGCTGGAAGCCGTTACTCCACCACCACCAGAGCCACCACCGAAACCCTGAGCACCAGGCGCTGGAGCTGCTCCAAATGTGCCACCACTGGCAGTGAGTGTCTCCTCAAAGACCTCTGCAACAATTGAAGGGTCTATACCATTTGCAATAGCGATAGCCAATGCATCATCAGCGTTCATTCCTGCAGTTTGTGCAGCACTAAGCACTTCTAATATAGTTGCGGTTTTGCCAAAAGTCGCCTGTAAAGCAAAAGCGAGGATATTGGTTTGTTCTGCAGGTGATGATTGCATTTGAGTGAGCGTGTAATCAGCTAAACTTGTCCCTGAATTAGCAGCTGTCTGAACGCCATTGGTAAAATCTGTTTTAGATACAGCATATGCTCCTGCTGACAACGCCGTTGAAGATATTGCAGCAATCAAAATGAGCGTTAATTTGTTAGGGTACATTTATTCTGCCTCATGGTTTGATGGGGGACAAAAGTCACTGAGTTGTAAAGTACAGCTCCATGAACTATCTAATGTCACTGGTATAAGAGTAGTCAAATTTTGAACAGCATACAAACCGTTGCCTTGAAGACCATCCACATGGATATTGGAAAAAATGCCTATCATGGCTGGTGTTTCCAATTGCGCAGCGATGACTTTTAATCCAATACCATGGCATATTTGGGTAACTGTCTGGACAAAAAAGCGTGTGTCAGCTTGATCTATATCATGTACAAAACAAGGATCAATCTTTGTAAAATCAACATTTAAGTTACGTATATAGTGAAATGAATTTAAATTGGCACCAAAATTCTCTATGGTGATACCAATATTTAATGCTTTAGCTGTGTTAATAAATGCGCTTGTAGAGTCTAACGAAAGAATTACACTCGACTCATTAATTTCATACAAAAGTGGTGGAAGATTTTTTTGTGATTTTTGATATAAATTGAATAGCCAATGGGTAAATATCGGGTTTTGTAATGCACTATTACTAATGTTAATAGCGATTCGCGTTTTTTTTATGTGTCTTAATTTGTAAAAAATGAAGCAAGTTACTGCCTGTTCAAGTTCGAGTAATATGCCTAATTTATCAGCCATTGCGTACACTTCAATTGTGGGAAGAGTTTCATCCTCGAGTTTAAAGCGAACAAAGGACTCCACGTAGATAATTGATTGATTATTACCAATGACAGGTTGAAGCATTAAATCAAAAATTTTATCTAAAGGGATGCACTTAAGCGCTAAATCCTCCGTTTTGCAGTGGTTAAGTTCGTTGATAAAATATTCGGTAAATTGCGTTAAAATGTGAGTCCATTCTTCACGAGAGTGATTGTTTTTAGGCTGAAGAGTGCTTAATTTTGTGGTTTTATCTAAATATGAATTTGCAATTAATTGCGTGTCTAACCGTTTGAGAGTATCGACAATCATTTCATGGGGCTCAATGCATGTAACTGCATACTTGGCAAAACCATACTCAAACTCTTCATTATCTTCAGTCGCTAAAATATCAGTTAAGTTCTTATCGACCAATTTTATAGCATCTTCTGTCATTGGTGATATCAAAGCAAATTCAGAACCTGAAATTCTATAAAGTTGTGCATCATGCATTGATTTAAGGTGTTTGCATATGACATCAGCTCCCAATTGAATATAGGCATCACCATGAGCATAGCCTTGCTTATCATTAACACTTTTTAGTGATGACATTGATATTAAAGCTAAGTAAGACCGATTACCATGCTGTTCAAATTGAGACTGAATAGATTCGAATTTTTTTAATAATGAACGTCTATTGGGTAGTTCGGTTAGGGGGTCAATATAGGCTTGCTTAGCTAAGCTTTCGGCAAGAGTAGTCTGTTCATTAAAAGCCCGTTGAATATTTTCAACCATCCGGTTAACAACATTTACGACAACTTTAAGCTCTGTAGTGAAAGGGGTAATTGAGTTAGTTGTGAAGTGTTTTTTTGCCGCAAAATTGGCTTGTTGCTCTATGGCTTTTAGTGGTGTTAAAACTGCTTTTAAAATGAAATACGCAATTAGTAGGGCAATTAACAGTTGGACTAGTGTCGTGCTAAGTGAAGTTAATGCGTATTGCCATAAACTATTATAGGAAGTACCGACGTGTGATTGTACCTCTAAGGTTCCAGCTACACGCCAACCATCGTTAACTTCGCTGCTCATTGTCGGTGGATTTAACGGAAAAAGTGCAATAAACCAAGATGGAACTGATAAGGATACTGAAGGGTTCGTGCGCTGAAATTGTACTGCGTGGTCATTATCTGAAAATTGTATTACTTGGTAATAGCCCGAGTCAAAAATAGCATTAGTCATTGTTTCAGCAACAACAAGCCCTTTTTCATGCATGTAAGGTGAAATTGAAAGCCCTAAACTATGCGCAGCTCCCTGAGCATGAGAAGCAAGTTGATTGTTTAGGTAACCTTTCATACTGGAGATATTGTTATACAAACCAAAACCAAAATTGAGAATAGACAAGCAACTGATAAGTAGAAATAACTGTAATTTTAACGACATTCCATTCTTAACCATTTATTCGCTCCAAAACCATATGACCATAATTACTCACCATTTTCTATTCTAGTTATTAAATCGGTCCAATTTGCTGTACGGCTACTAGTTGGCCTGGTAGAACCTAACCCTTGGGCTTTTGTTAACCATAAACCTTGACTGTTAAATGAATATATTGGTTTTAAATCAGTCCGTTGATTTGATTTTTTAATGCTTGTTGTCAAATTATCTAATACTAAGGGCATGGCCTTAGGGTTATCAAAATAAATAAGTACCATGTGTGGTTGGTCAATTAATAACGCTCTAACATACATTAAGCGCATTTTTTCTTCGCTGACTCCCATTGCTTTTAAAGTAAAGTACTTAAAAATTGCAAAGTCTTCGCAATCGCCACCTTTAGTGCCCAATGACTCTATCGGTGTCCCCCAGTAATCATTTTTATTCCAGTGTTCGATATCGCTGACAAAATTAATATGTCGATTGGCAAATTGATTAACCAAGTGCAAGCGTTCACTGTCAGAAAACTCAGCTCCCTTTTCAATAATTGATTGCCACTTATGAAAGTCATCGATTCTGTTAAGTCCATATTTTAGTTCAATTTGAGTAAAAAATGCGCCAGAAAAAATATTGTGGTTCATTGTTGAAAAGCAAACAGCAGAAAACACTATTGGTATTAACAGCCAATAGCGTTGCCAATTCAAATCAACACGCAATGAATTAATTTTCTCACCCAACCTATCCATAGTGATGCTAAAACTGTAGCAAAAATGTGCAATAAGGGATCTGTAAATTTCATCATAGCGAAGTTGGCCTTAATGATCGTCAATATAATGACGTATTTAATTAGGTGCCTCATGCAGTGTGCTAAGTTTAAGCTCCGAGATTTCTAGGGACTAAACTGTTGCAAAATTGTTACATTGTTTGTTGGTACTTACTAACTTGCTTTGTTTTTGGCACGGATCTTGATTGAATTATGTACAGCTATTTAGGGCGATTTAATGGCCTTATTTTATAATTATTACTTAACACGCTTAATTTTGATTTTTAGTTATTGTATTTAATCGTTTTTTGTTGTTGCTAGCTTTAGTTCCCCTAAGTGGTTGGTGTTTATTAAAGTTAACATTGCACCAAAATACAGCAGCCTCAGGCATAGATGGATGCGTTCTAAGCTCTGAGGATCCACCAAGTGCAAGGGTGACCTATACTAAAGTACTACTCTTGGCTCGCAGTAATAGTACTTAGTTTGATACCGAGGTGAGTAATTAGGCTACTTTAGGTTGATTTTTGAATTGAGGTTATAGGGTTTCAAAAAACTGACAGGGGTTTCATGTATGCTTCAATGTAACATCATTGTTAAGTGGGCTTGATGAAGCCGATTAACTTAGATGGCGTAGACTTTAATGAAGATCAATTTTGATTTTCATACTTTGTACCGAGATTCATGTGAGTGTCTATACTTTCATTTGTTGCTAAGTTTTCTGGTTGGATTTGAAAGTTGAAGCGTCCTAACAACCAATCAAATTTGTAAATTATTAGCTAAATTATTCATAACTTTTATAGCAATCTGGAAGCTAAAATTCAGTGCGGTAGCGTGGCTAAAGCCATCTAGAGATATGTGGAATTATAATTTTTTGCTCTTGAATTTACCGATAAAATTTACCACAAAACATTAACTTATATGTTAAAAAGGGTGTTGTTTTAAATGAAAATAGCAATTGCTGGTACAGGTTATGTTGGCTTATCGAACGCTATGTTACTTGCTCAACACAATGAGGTTGTTGCTGTAGATATTATTGAGTCCAAAATTAACCTCCTCAATGACAAGGTGTCGCCAATTACCGATACTGAAATTGAAGATTTTCTTGCAAATAAATCGTTAAACTTTACAGCGACCTTAGATAAAGTCAGCGCCTACCAAGGTGCTGATTTTGTGATTATAGCCACTCCTACGGATTATGATCCTCAAACAAATTATTTTAATACTTCTTCTGTAGAAATGGTTATTGAACAAGTGACTTCGATTAACCCTAGCGCTGTGATGATCTTAAAATCTACTGTGCCAGTTGGATATACCGAACGGATAAAGGCAAAGTTAAATTGCGATAACATTATTTTCTCACCGGAATTTTTACGTGAGGGAAAAGCACTGTACGACAATCTATATCCTTCAAGAATAATTGTGGGAGAGAAGAGTAAACGCGCTGAAATATTTGCTGAGTTAATGGTTCAAGGGGCATTAAAGCAAGATATCAAAGTCTTGTTTACCGAGTCGACAGAGGCTGAGGCGGTCAAACTATTCTCAAATACGTATTTAGCCTTAAGAGTGGCTTATTTTAATGAGTTAGACACCTATGCAGAATCCCTTGACCTAGATACCAAGCAGATAATCGATGGAGTAGGTTTAGACCCTCGTATTGGCAATCATTATAATAACCCCTCTTTTGGTTATGGCGGCTACTGTTTACCAAAAGATACTAAACAACTGCGAGCTAACTATGCTGATGTGCCAAATAATCTGATAACAGCAATTGTTGACTCTAATACCACTCGAAAAGACTTTATTGCTAATTCTATTCTAAAGCGAAACCCTAACACTGTAGGTATTTATCGATTAATCATGAAGTCAGGATCAGATAACTTCAGGGCCTCAAGTATTCAAGGCGTGATGAAGCGCCTTAAAAGTAAAGGCATAGAAGTGATTATTTATGAACCTGTTATGGAGCAAGATACGTTTTTTAACTCACCAGTGTACCGAGATTTAGCAGCATTTAAAGCTAGTGCGGATGTGATTGTATCTAATCGAATTACAGCCGATTTAAATGATGTATTAGAAAAAGTCTATACCCGAGATTTGTTTGGCAATGACTATTAGTCGCTTTGGAACTTTGTGAATATTTGAAACGAAAGAGCAACTAACCTCGGTACTGTTAAAGGACTAAAAGAGATTCATGCCTGAAATTTCAAATGGGAAAAAATTAGCTAGTTCAATGCTCTATAGCGTAACAGGTCGATACTTAGTGTATTTAGTGCAGTTACTATCAATGATGATACTAGCGCGAATATTTACACCTGAAACTTTTGGTATATTTGCTGTTATTCAAGTATTTGCTGTATTTTTTTCCCTATTAAGCGAGATGGGTTTTGGGCCTGCTTTAATTAATGAATCCAAAATATCAACGCAGATGCGCGATGGTATTTACAGTTTTACTTGGGTTTTGGGTGCTGCGGTTTCTGTAATTTTCTTTATCATATCTCCACTTATTGCTTGGTTTTATGGTGATGACATATATCAATATTTAGTTATTCCGGTTGGCATTAGTATTGTGTTTAACACCTCGGTTATAGTGCCGATGTCTGCACTAAACCGAGAGAAAAAATTTATTACCATAGCGCGATGTGAAGCAATAGCAGAGATCATTTCCGTTGTGTTTTTACTGCTCACTTTAGACTATTTTGAACCTATATGGGCGCTAGCGATAAAGCCTTTGGTCGTCTCAATTTTTCGATATATTTTGATACTGTTTGCCGCTAAGAATACAGAAGAAGGTATTCCGCACTTTGGCCGAGAATTAGGCCATGTTAAAAAAATATTGGCTTTTTCAAAGGATCAAGCCGGCTTTAATTTTTTAAACTACTTTTCAAAAAATTTAGATAATATCTTAGTGGGTAAGTACTTAGGTGCAACAAGCCTAGGGATATACGATAAAGCCTATCGATTGATGAGATACCCAC
This sequence comes from Shewanella sp. 10N.286.51.B2, assembly GCF_041469265.1. Lineage (NCBI taxonomy): Bacteria > Pseudomonadati > Pseudomonadota > Gammaproteobacteria > Alteromonadales > Shewanellaceae > Shewanella > Shewanella sp. 10N.286.51.B2. Next base: position 87,158 of record NZ_JBFRKH010000007.1, on the reverse strand, counting down.
TGTTAATATTAACATTTGCAATGGCGCCGGCAATACAACCTGTTATGAAGGAGCTTAGAGAAAACCCTCCTGAATTTGAACGGTTACATATAAAGTTTACTAAATATATGTCATTGCTTGGTGCTTTAGTCGGAATATTAATATGTATCTTTGCCGATGAAATCGTTTTCATTTTACTTGGTGATAAATGGGGGGATGTATCTATATTGCTTAGAATTCTTTCTATTTCAATTCCAACTCAAGTAGTTATTAGTTCAAGTGGTGGTTTCTATCAAGCTGCGGGTAGAGCAGATTTATTATTGAAATGCGGCTTTTACCATGCCCTCACCAGCGTAAGTGCCATTGTTATCGGGGTATATTTAGGTGGTTTAGAAACGCTTTGTTGGTTAATAGTTATCAGTTTTACAATTAATTTTATTCAATGCTACCTGCTAATGAGTAAACATATTTTTCCTTCAGGCCTGTCAAGTGTATTTGGTACGATATCCTACGGGGTTATCAGCAGTGTAATTATTTTAGCTGCAAATTTTGTATTAGCGACTAATTTTTGATTATTAATATTTGGTGTCAGTCAGTGATTTATTTTAATTTTTCTCCGTTTTACTTTACATGTTCAATATGCATTTTATTTGAATGGGTTCTTAATGGTTTATTTAGCACTATTAAAGATAGGTAAAGGGCTTAGCAAATGAGTTATAAATATACAGTCATTATCCCTCACTATAACAATATCAATGGTTTGAATAAATTGTTATCAACAATACCTTCCAAAAACTATGTGGAAGTTATAATTGTAGATGATAATAGTCATTCGAAAGTGACTGGCTATATAGATGAGTTTATGGTTAAGCATTATGAAAACTTGACTGTGCTGACTAATGAATCAGGTTATAAAGGTGCTGGCGCGGCAAGAAATATTGGGATAAAGCATGCTAAAGGAGAATTTATCATATTTGCTGATTCCGATGATTATTTTGTAGATAATGCTTTTGATACTATCTGTTCTGGTCTTAAAAAAGATTGTGACATTTGCTACTTTAAACCAACCAGTTTTTGTTTGGTTGAAAAAGAAAAGTCAGACAGGCATGTTCGATATGCTAAATTGATTGATAACTATTTACAGTCTGAATGTGAAGATATCCGCTATAAATTTTATGTCCCCTGGAGCAAGGTGTTTAGACGTAAATTCTTAGTTGAGAATAATGTTCGCTTTGATGAGGTTTTAGCATCTAATGATGTGATGTTCTCTTTAGAGTCAGGGAGTAAAGCGAATAAAATTAGTGTGTTGGATGAAGTTTTTTATTGTGTGACCAGAGGTGTTGGTACCTTAACTGTTAACCGTTCAAAAGAGGTTGTTTCTTCTAGAGTTGAGGTGGCTTTGAGAGAGTCATCCTACATAATAAATGAAAAAATAAATACCGAAAATCATTCAGTTATCTCAGTATTTAAATTGGCAGGAGATAAAATAGATCCCCCTTTGGCTTTGTCGACCTTGTTTGCGTTTTCGAAAGGTCATTTACCTTTTTTTCCCCAGTCATATAAGAATTATATTAAGAATCCAAGATTGATTTTAAACAGGATTTTATCTAAACCCGTTGTAGATTCTTCAAAGAGTAGCAAGTATAAAAAATATTCATTTTATTGCTCATTGTCTATTTTGTTTTTATATGAATGTGAAATGATAATTTTTAGTTGATAGCATTATTTTAATGAACAATATTTATCTTTTAAATGGATTTATAGGAAATTTGTTTTCGTAAGATGCTTTAACATAAGGATTTAATTATGTTGGCTAGTCGAAAGCTTGAAATTGACACGTTACGGGGGTTGGCATGTATATTGTTAGTTAGTTATCACGTAATTGGATCTTCATCTACGCAAGGAATGAGAATAGACTCAGGCGTATTACGTGATATTAATGATGTGTTTATTTATATTCGTATGCCGCTTTTCTCATTTTTATCAGGACTCATATATGGTATGAGACCCTTAAAAAGCAATTTTATTCCTTTTTTAAAAAAGAAAACGGCAAGATTGCTATACCCTATGCTAACGGTTGGAACTTTGTTTGCTTTGTTACAGTTTTATGTGCCAGGGACTAATCGAGAAACGATAAACTTTTGGCTTATGCATATTATTCCTGTCGGCCATTATTGGTTTTTAGAGGCGATTTTTTTAGTTTTTTGTTTAGTTACTTTGTTTGAGTTTTTTAATCTGCTCAATAGTTATCTAACGTCTGTTTTTATTTTGGTTCTTTCTATCGTTATTTACCTTTTAGGCGTTGATGTTAACTATTTATCTTTAGATGGTTTTTTTTACTTATTACCATTCTTTTTATTTGGCATGATGAACTCAAGGTTCCCCTCTGCTGTGCAAAAAATGTTAACTGTTAGTTTAGCGATACTGGTGTCTTACGGGTTATCGTTATACTTTGACTTCGATGACAGAGCATTAAGAATTGGCATTGGATTTAGCTTTTGTTTTACTCTGTTTTTATTGAAAATAAAGATGAAATGGCTTTCGTACATTGGAGTTTATTCTTTTTCTATTTATTTGTTCCATGTGTTCTTTACGGCATCAAGCCGAATTTTTTTAAATTATTTTGATGTATTAAATACGAGTTTAGTTTTTATGGTTGGGCTTACAGCAGGCATCGCAGGCTCTATTGTTATTGATAAACTATTAAGTAGTAATAGTTGGATGACTCATTACGTGTTAGGTAGGTAGTATGTTGGATAAAGACAATGATGTTAACAAGTTGACCGTGGTGATCCCTACTTATGGCAGAGCTGAAAAGATTTTAAAATCAATACATTCTTGTCAGCATCCAGATATATCAATTGTGGTGATAGATGATAATGGACTAGATACACCTAACCAGGTTTCAACTAAAGCGCTAATAGATAACGTAGCCCCTGAGTTTAATGGCCGCTTATTATATTATGCTTTAAATGATAATTCAGGCGCTTGTATAGCACGTAATAAAGGGATTGAATTAACCAAAACCTCAATCGTCACTTTTTTAGATGATGACGATATGCTGCTTGTTGAAGCAACCTTAGCTAAACTTCAATTTTTTAATGAGCACAGCGAGTACGATATTTGTTGCAGTGATATGTACTCTAAGTTTAATGGGAAAAAATATCAGTTAGATTTCTGCCACTTCAAGGGAACCACTCCGATTGAATTACTCGAAGATGGTAACTGTTATACTCCTATGGTTATGGGCAGAAAAAAAGCATTGATGCAAATTGGTGGCTTTGATAATTGTAAAAAATACCAAGACCATGTGCTAATCCTTAAAATACATTTAAGCAAGCTAAGTGTGCTGTTTTTTAAGCAGCCAACATTTATCCATGTGGATCATGATGAGTATCGAATTTCAAATACACCGTGTTCTTATCAGACGGTTAAGCTTAGATTTGAATATGAAGAAAAGTTACTCAACAGTCTTAATTTAGACGATGCTGAGTATCAGAGATTGAAAGCGATTATATTATATAGGAAAAAATATCTTTGTTTTTATTATATAGTGATGCCAAGACTCAACTCCTTTAAAAAAAGGTTTATTGGTACCAAAAGATTTTTGTATTCGATAGAGCAAGATGGTAATGCTATTTTTATTAATGGTAAATCATTTTTTTATGCACTGAAAACCGTAACAGGCTTACCTTTCTTGATAAAAAGAATGGCTTATAAAATAAAACATAGTAATTAACAAGGAGTACTTGTGGATAGTCACTTATCATATAGCGATGATGATAGTATTCTAAATGTTAAGTTTTCATTTGTTTTTGCTGTTTTAATATTGTTTTCTATATTTACTCCTTTTTTATCGTTTCTTTGTTGTGCTTTTTTGATTGTTTATACTCACAACTATAAATTGGTAAAGCTACTACCTATATCGCTTGTGTTTTTCTTTATTTTAATCAATTTTAATCGGGAGTTTTTCGTAAAGGGTAACGACCTAGAATGGTATTATACTTACTTTACTAATTTTTCAGATTATGAATTAGGTTTTTTTAATGCTTTTGAAGATGATCTGGCTAGCGTGTCATTGAAAGCAAGTGAGCCCCTGTATCATTTCTTTGTTTATATCTCGAGTAAAGCGACCAATGGATATTATCCAGCTTATATTCTCTGGGTACACTGTGTGATTTATCTGATTCCAACCTTTGTGATTATCGAGATCTGTAAGCGCGAAAAAGTAAATGTCTTGATATGTTGCTCTTTGGTTTTGTTTCAAATGTTGGTGTTTTATGATTTTGGTAATGCATATAATTTAATCAGACAACAGGTGGCCAGTTCGTTTCTGGTGCTGACTTTTTATTTTATGTATATAAAAAAGCCATGGTTTTGTTTGTTTTTCTCTATTGTTTCAGTGTTTACTCATAATTCAACGGTTTTGATGGCCGCACTAATATTATTGTTTTGTTTGTACAATATTAACTACATATCATACAAGCTATTACTAACGGCAACGGTGTTGTTATCTATTTTTTATGTTGCTGTATACTTTAACCTTAGTGGTCACTATGAAGATCTCGAAGATAAATCAAGAGGTCTAGTTGTTAAACTGATTGATTTTAGTATTTTTATTTTTAGTGGGATAATTGTATTTTTTTATGACTCAAAATATAGGAATGTTTACCGTTTTTTAGTGGTGTTATTCATTGCTCTGATGTTTTGTCATATTAGTTCTTTTTTACCTCTAAGATTTTTAACCTTTTATGATTCTTTTAAGTGGCTTAACTATTTTATCATCTTTAATTATTTCAGCACTAAGCTCTCATATTACAAAAATGCTAATTTAAGTATTTTTACTTCTTGTTTGATCTTAGGCTTTACCTATTTCAACCTGAAGCTTACTTATACAGCATATATATATAATGGTAGTTTTCTAGATTTTGTTATTGATTCACCCATTTATTATTTAGGTATTGATTTATGAAAGTGTTACTTATAACTACTTGCGTTTATAATGAAACTAACTACTCAGACTTTAAACGCCTAGTTAATAGCTTGCACTCGCAAAGTAGTGAGGCCGTCTTCTTTCATGCTGTTTTATTTCAAAACTACACTCAGACTGAAATGATTCAACCTGCTAATAATGATAATTATTGTGCCGAACACTTTTACATTAAAGATATCATTTCACTATCTAAAGCAAGAAATTTTATTATCGAGAGAGTTTTCGATCTTCTTAGTGATTATGATTACATTTCCTTTCCCGATGATGATTGCTGGTATCCTACGAGTTTTTGGCTCAATTTTGAAGGGTTAGTAAGTACCAATGATTGCGACCTTTTTTATACCAAGTTTTGTTCCAGCCCGATAGATGCTGTTGGTGGTATTGAAAAGCATTCTGCTTATAAATTGGTTCAAAACGCGTCTTCAAACACCACTATTTATAAAAGTCAGATTGTCGCTGAATTGAGATGTTTTAATGAGAGTTTCGGTGTTGGCAGTGAAAATAATGGTGGTGAAGATACTGATTTTGCCATTAGAGCAATGTTGTTATCTAAATATATATGGTTTAGCAACTCAAACCTAATTGGCCATCGCGATCCCATTGCTGAGTTCAGATATCGATACTTCAAAGGCTCTTTCGGCGTGTTAAAGAATCATTGCTTTAGCTCACTTGCATTGATGCTGATTACAGCAAGAAAAACCTGTGTAGGGTTAGTCTTTCTTTTTTCTAACAAAATTAAAGTTACTGACTTTTTCATAAGGTGAATAAAATGGATTTTACAAAAAAGAATAATTTTTTGGGTGTGAATTTTAATGACTTTACAGCCGATAATCTGGTTCATCATATTGTTAATTATAATGGTGAATATTCAATGCTAGTTACGCCTAATGTAGACCATGTCATCAGGTACAACTCTGATTCAAGCTTTAAAACTATATATGATAAAGCTGATATTACTGTCAATGATAGCCGAATTTTAAATCTCTTATCTAAGCTGGCTAGGGTTGATATCGGAGATGTTATTCCAGGTAGTGATTTAACCAAACGAATCATAGAGACTTTGCCAGAAAAAGATTTTGATATAACAGTTATTGGTTGCTCAGATGAAACTATATCCTTTGTAAAAGCTAAATATAAGTTACGCTCAGTTAATCATTATAATCCTCCGATGGGGTTTATTGATGATGATATTGAAGTAGGTAAGTGTGTTGATTTTGTATTAGCCAATCCTGCTAAATTAATATTTCTTTGCGTGGGCTCACCAAGACAGGAAATTCTATGCCAAAAACTTAAACAGGCAGGTGCTTCAGGTCTGGCTTTGTGTGTTGGTGCTTCCTTTTTATTTTTAAGTGGTGAGGAAAAAAGAGCGCCTGTGATATTTCAAAAACTATCACTAGAATGGTTTTTTAGATTAATGCAATCACCAAGAAGGTTATTTGGTCGGTATGTTATTAATGGCGTTAAAATTTTTCCGATATTCATAAAGTACATTCATCAAAAGCATTAATTAATCCTTATTAAAGTGATTGGTAACGCTCATCGCTCCTTTTTTAACGTTAAATTCCCTATTGGTCACTGTAAAAATAATTTTTATCGAGGTTGAATATGATTTTACCCGTAATTATGGCAGGTGGTTCAGGCTCTCGTTTGTGGCCATTGTCTCGCCAGCAATTTCCTAAGCAGTTTCTTACTTTGTTAGATAATCATTCAATGTTGCAAACAACAGCGAACCGACTAGATGGAATTATTCATTCAGCGCCCTTAGTTATTTGTAATGAAGAACATCGTTTTTCTGTTGCTGAGCAGTTTCGTTTAGGCAATATAGATAACAGCGGAATTATATTAGAACCCGAAGGGCGAAATACCGCCCCCGCAATTGCACTTGCTGCTATGTATGCGGTTCGCAATGGGCAAGACCCTTTATTATTAGTGCTAGCCGCAGATCATGTCATTAAGAATGAGACCGCATTTTGTGAGGCTGTCACCAAAGCGGTAACCCTAGCAGAACATAACCAATTAGTGACGTTTGGCATTGTGCCGACAGCGCCAGAAACAGGTTACGGCTATATTCAACGGGGTGAGTTACTCGCTGAAGAGCTTGGGTTTGAGGTTTCTCAGTTTGTTGAGAAGCCGAATTTAGCAACTGCGAAAGATTATATTGCCACTGGGCATTATTATTGGAATAGCGGCATGTTTTTGTTTAAAGCCAGTGTTTATTTACAAGAACTTAAATTATATAGCCCTGATATTTTTGCCGCTTGTGAAGCCGCAATGGTCAACACTACTCATGATGTAGACTTTATTCGTGTCGATGAAGCGGCTTTTATTACAAGTCCCGAAGACTCAATTGATTATGCTGTTATGGAAAAGACCAAGCATGCAGTGGTTGTGCCTATGGATTGCGGTTGGAGCGATGTCGGCAGCTGGTCTGCATTATGGGAGATTGAAGATAAAGATCCCCATGGAAACGTCTTTAAAGGCGATGTTATTGGTATAGATACCAACAATAGTTATGTTAATGCCACTGAAAAACTGGTGGCAACTATCGGCTTAGATGATGTGGTTATTGTTGAAACTAAGGATGCGATTTTAGTTTCAAAACAAGCTGATGTTCAACAAGTTAAACATATTGTAGAACAACTGAAAACTCATGAACGCAGCGAGTGGCAACACCACCGCGAAGTTTATCGCCCTTGGGGGAAATATGACTCCATCGATCATGGCGGACGTTTTCAAGTCAAGCGAATTACTGTCAAGCCTGGGGCAAAGTTATCAGTGCAAATGCACTACCACCGAGCAGAGCATTGGATTGTGGTATCGGGAACTGCGAAAGTAACCAATGGCGATCAAGACATTTTATTAACTGAGAATCAATCTACTTATATCCCTGTTGGTGTTATCCATGCCTTAGAAAACCCAGGTAAAGTGCCTCTAGAATTAATTGAAGTGCAATCGGGATCCTATCTCAGCGAGGACGATATTGTACGCTTTGAAGACAGATATGGCCGTGTAGCAACAAAAGGCGTATCAAATGCTTAATTCAAAACAAGTGATAGCTTCAAGTCATATCGGTTTTGGAACCAGCGGTGCCAGAGGTTTGGTATGTGATTTCACTGTTGATGTCTGCGCAGCTTTCACAGTGTCTTTTTTAAACACCATGCAAGACTCTTTTAATGTTCACACAATCGCAATAGCGATAGATAATCGTCCAAGCAGTTTTACGATGGCACAAGCCTGTGCTGCAGCTCTAGAGCTGTGTGATGTAAAGGTTGTTTATTATGGTGTTATCCCAACGCCAGCATTAGCCTGTATTTCGATGAGCCAAGAGGTTCCTTGTATCATGGTGACAGGAAGCCACATTCCCTTTGACCGAAATGGATTAAAGTTTTATCGGCCTGATGGTGAGATTACTAAAGCCGATGAAATAGCGATTTTAAATAGTGAATATTATTATCCTTGCGTAGAGCAACTACCCTTGCTTACCGTGGATAATGCTGCTGAAAATCATTACATAGATCGTTATGTGAGTTTATTTGATTCGCCATGGTTAACAGGTAAGCGCATTGGCATTTATCAACATTCAAGTGCTGGGCGCGATTTATATCCACTCATTTTTGAAAAGCTGGGTGCCGAGGTTATATCCATTGGTCGCAGTGATACCTTTGTGCCTATTGATACTGAAGCAGTTAGTGAAGCAGATTGTCAAAAAGCGATCGAGTGGACGCACGAGTATCAGCTTGATGCGTTATTTTCCACTGATGGTGATGGTGACAGACCATTGCTCGCTGATGAGCAAGGTAACTGGCTGCGTGGTGACATTCTGGGGTTACTTTCCGCCAAGGCGTTAGATATCGATGGATTAGTTGTACCCGTTAGCTGTAATACCGCCATAGAACTAAGCCACTATTTTGATCTAGTCGTAAGAACTAAAATTGGCTCCCCCCATGTGATAGCCGCGTTTTCTGAGGTAGAAAGGCAAAGTAGTCGTATTGCTGGATTTGAAGCTAATGGGGGCTTCTTGCTGGAGTCTACTATCGAGGTTAATGGACATAGTTTGACTGCACTACCTACTCGCGATGCTGTATTGCCTGTTTTGATGGTACTTCATAGTGCTTTGAGTAAGACTGATTCTAACTCTATTGCAGGATTAGTAGCACAATTACCCCAACGCTTTACCCATAGCGACCGTTTGACAGATTTTAATACTGAACGCAGTAAACAAATTATTAAATTAGGTTTACAGCAGCCAGAGTATTTACTTGAGCAATTAAACCTATCTAAAAATAAATTATTAGAAGTTAATTCTACAGATGGACTACGCTTAAGTTTTACTAATGGCAATATTGTTCATTTACGACCATCGGGTAATGCTCCGGAATTTAGATGTTACGCCGAAAGTGATTCTATATCCAAAGCTAAACAATTAGTTGAACATACTTTGTATCAGTTATTGAACATCAATTTAAATGCATCGTTAGTTAATTAGGTGAGCTAAATGGAAAGTCCATCAACACTTCAATTTGTCGGTACCCGTTCTAGTTTCTTATTGCGTATCTTTGATATTGCCATTATTGCCGCCGCATTAATGATCATGATGCATAGCTATAATATTACTTTCAATAAGGACTACTTATTAGTGCTGATTGGGGTGCTGTTTTTTTATAGCTATATTGGTGAGTCTTTAGGGCTTTATCGCTCATGGCGTTCAGGGCGGTTTTCTACCATGTGTAGGATCGTCTCTTTGGATGTAACACTTGCCTTTGTGCTTATGACCCTATTGTTGTTTGTATTTAAATATAGTGAAGTTTACTCACGAGTAACGGTGGGAGGCTGGTATGTATTAAGTCTTTTATCGTTAGTGACTTGGCGATTGTGTGTTCGTGAGATTAAACGTTTTCGCCGTAAAAAGGGCTATAGCGTCCAAAAAATTGCAATTGTTGGCTTAACGGAGGCTGGGCAGCGTTTATATGAACAAATACAGAAACATGATGAGTTAGGTTTTGAGTGTGTTGGTTTTTACGATGATCGAGACCCTGAACGTATTGAAAACTTAGACTTATCTTGCCTAAAAGGCACTATTAACGATGCTGTCGATGTTGCACGTAAAGGTGAAATTCAGAAATTATATGTTTGCTTACCTATGATTGCGGAGCAGCGAACTGCCGATATTATTTTAGCGCTAGGCGACAGCACAGTTGATGTGCTCATTACCCCTGATTTTTTATTGAAAAACTTAATGCATGCACGCATAGGCAGTGTTGGCGAGGTTGATACCTTAAGTGTGTTTGAGTCACCCGTTAACGGGATGATGCGCTTTTATAAACGTAGTTTTGACCTTGCTTTTAGCGTTATGGCATTAATTGTTTTAAGTCCTGTCTTATTGGTTATTGCTTTCGCGGTTAAATTAAACTCCCAAGGTCCTATTATTTTTAAGCAAGATAGATATGGACTTGATGGGCGAAAAATTAAAGTGTGGAAATTTCGCTCAATGACAGTGACTGAAAACAGTAATGTGGTTATTCAAGCGAAGAAAGGAGATGCACGAATAACCAATGTTGGCGCATTTTTACGTAAAACCTCGCTAGATGAATTACCACAATTTTTTAATGTACTCATGGGGGATATGTCGGTGGTTGGCCCAAGACCACATGCGATTGCCCATAATGAAGAATATAGACATTTAGTTTCCTATTACATGCTTCGTCATAAAGTATTACCTGGTATTACGGGCTGGGCACAGATAAATGGCTGGCGTGGTGAAACCGATACCCTTGATAAAATGGAAAAAAGAATCGAATTCGACTTGGCTTATATAAGAAATTGGTCTATTTGGTTAGATGTGAAAATTGTCTTTATGACATGCTTTAAAGGTTTTGTCGGTAAACATGTTTACTAAAAATCACAATCAAAGGAATAGGTGATAACAATGAGAACAAAGCTAAATATATTTACACTATTAGTCATCTCAGCTGGGATAGCAAATGTGAGTGCTGAAGAAAAAGCTGGGGTAATTACCACTGAGTCCGGTGTTGATTTTATTCCAGCATTAAATGCAGGCTTAAAATATGACGATAATATTGCCAGTAGAAGTACAAATGAAGAAGAAAGTTGGATATTAACCGTAGCCCCTGCGGTGCAGGCAAAGATGCTCGATGGGAAAAACATTTATACTATTGATGCCGGTATTGAGTACGGTGATTATTTCGATAGTAGCGACGATAACTACCTTGATGCACTATTAAAAGCTCGCGCTCAGGTAGAGTTAAATCAAAGCAATCGTTTCAATCTTGAAGCTAAGTATTTTTACGGTCACGAAGATCGTGGTACTGGTGTGTTCGATTTTGGCTTTGATGATGGACTGCCAACAGAACCTGCTACCTATGATATTTTTCAAGGTGGTGGTTATTATGAGTATGGCGCTAAATCAACGCCGGCAAGAGTTAGGATTAATGGTTTATATGATTCTAAGGAATATACAAACTTTAAAGAATTAACCCAGTTCCGTAATAAAGATAACGTTAAATTAGGGGCTACCGTTTTTTATGATACTCGAGCAGCCACTAGTATTTTTCTTGATTACCAATATATTCAAACCGCTTATGACGTCATGGATCCTGGCGGAGATAGAGACAGTGATACCCAAAATTTACAGTTAGGTGTTGAGTGGGAAGCAACCAGTACCACTGAGGGTTCTATTAGGATCGGCTATCAGAAAAAAGCATTTGATAATCAAGAGCGGGAAGATTTTAGCGGTGTAGCTTGGGATGCCAAGTTAACTTGGAAACCATTGACCTATAGTCAGTTTGACTTCTATACCGGTCGCAGTAGTGAGGACCCTGATACATTTGGTGATTATGTTCGTGAGACCACTTACGGGGTTAAATGGAACCATGATTGGAGCGACTTGTTTGGTACCACTCTCGGGTACGATCGAATACAAGACGATTACACAGGCTTTGAGCGTGAAGATACCACCAATGTTTATCGCGTTTCGTTCAATTTTGAAGTGTTGCGCTGGATGACGCTAAGAGCAGGTGCAGATATTGCTGACAATACATCAATACAAGAACGCTTTGATTACGATCGTAATATCTATTTTATCACTGCCGAAATGACCTTGTAATTATTGGTGCAATCATGAGATTTCTATTTTTAAGTCTAGTTTTAGCTCTTGTATCCATGATGCTGACATCGACTGCAGAGGCGGTCGAGTCTGATGATAGTTACCTATTAGGGGCTGGTGATACCATTATTATTCAAGTGTATGGTGAGGACGCCTTAACCTTGGAAACTCAACTCACCAATAGTGGCACCATTAATTTTCCTTTTTTAGGCCCAATTAAACTTAACGGTTTGACCATAAAACAAGTGGAGCAAATTGTTTATAAGGGTCTTAAAGGGGATTATTTTGTTGAGCCTAGTGTCTATGTCGGAATGGTGGAATATCGACCTTTTTATATTCACGGCGAGGTTAAAAAACCGGGTGGCTATCCATATCAGCCAGGAATGACAGTTAACCAAGCCATCGCACTAGCCGGTGGGCTGACTGAGCGGGCTTCAGAAGACAAAATCAATATTTCCCGAGAAGGCGCAAAGGTAAACTCCAAGCGTGGCAACATTAACAGTAAGATTTTTGCTGGTGATACTATTACCATTGAACAGAGGTTCTTTTAAATGACTCAGCAGGAAAGGCGAGCCAACCCATTGCCTCAAATTCAAATGGATCAGCTAATTGATTTCAAAAAGCTAATAAAACCTGTTATGCGTTTTAAATGGCGCATATTAACCTTTGCGATGTTGATTACTGCTTTGGTTATTTTTGTCGTATTGAAAATGACGCCAATATACAGTGCAAAGTCTACCTTATTGATCGAATCAGAACAGGCTAATGCTATTAAAATAGATGAAGTTTATGGTATTAATTCAGGGCAGCAAGAATATTATTTAACTCAATTTGAAATTATAAAATCACGCTCAATTGCAGAGCGAGTATTTAACGAATTAGATTTAATAAATCACCCTGCATTTGTCTCAGAACCAAGTTTGCTTAGTCAACTAGCCTATTTACTCGATTTTATTCCAAAAGAATATATTCCCGAAGAGTACCTACCTGATGACTTATTGCCTGAAGGGAGTGCTACAGAAAATGTTGACCAAGAAATTGTTAAGCAACAATTAATCGATACCTTTGCCGAAGATATCAGTATTTCACCGGTTAGAAAAACGCAATTGGTCCATATTCGTTATGAAAGCTCAGATCCCGCCTTGGCCGCATTAGTGGCTAATGTGGTGGGAGATACCTATATTTTAAGTCAATTGGAAGCAAAGGTTGGCATGACACAAAAGGCCAATACTTGGTTAGGTGGAAGGCTAGAAGAGCTAAGATTAAAGCTAGATGAATCTGAAACACGCTTAGAATCTTTTAAGCGGGCGAATGGTCTGGTTGATGTTGAAGGGGTCACAGCGTTAGATGCTAAAGAGCTCGAACGATTAAGTGATGAAATTGCCATGGCACGCTCACGCAAAGCGCAGGCAGAGAGTTTTATTACCGTGGTCAGGCGCTACGGTGCTACTGATATCAGCCGTTTAGAAAGCTTACCTGAAGTAACCTCCCATCCCTCGATTCAAAATGTTAAGCGTGAAGTGGTGATTGTTGAAAGAAAAGTTTCTGAGCTTGAGCAAATTTATGGGCCAAAGCATCCAAAAATGATCGCGGCAAAAGCTGAGCTTAAATCAGTACAGAGTAATTTACATAGCCAAATAGCAAGATTAGTGAGAGGTATTGAAGAAGAAGCGCAAACAGCAGGACGTAAGCTGAAGGGGTTAGAAGCGCAGTTTAATAAATCAAAAGGCTCTTTTCAAAACCTGAGCACTATAGATACTGATTTCCGTCGCATGCTGCGTGAAGTTGATACTAATCAACAATTGTTTGATAGCTTTCTTGCTCGTCAAAAAGAAACCGAAGTGACCGGCAGTTTTGACTCGCCTATCGCCCGCTTTACTGACAGAGCGATTGTGCCAATCTATCCTACTAAACCCAATAAAAAGCTGATTGTAATATTGACCTTTTTTGCCAGCTTAGGCTTTGGGGTGGTCATGGTGTTAGTGCTTGATGGATTAAATGACACCATCAAAAATAGCGATGATGTAGAAAAAATATTATCGCAGCGGGCATTAGGTTATATTCCAAAAGCCAAGAAAAGAGCTACTTATAAAGAGATTAACTTCGCCTTTTACGATAATAATCAGCCTTTACATGCAGAAGCGGTTCGCACCATAAGAACATCGATGTCATTAATGGCCATGGGCAGTGACTTCTCTACCATTGAAGTGACATCATCGACGCCTAACGAAGGGAAAACCAGCACTTCAATGAACTTAGGCTTTGCTTTTTCTACGATGGAAAAAGTATTGATAATTGATGCGGACTTACGTAAATCCAGTATGGGCGAGCGTTTTGGTTTACCCTCTTATCAGCCAGGGCTTGCTAATATATTATCAGGTACAGAAAGCTTGCCTCATTGTATCGTTGCCGATGTTAAACCGAACGTTGACTTTATGCCCGCAGGAGCCGTGCCACTTAACCCGCAGGAGCTTCTGTCTTCTAGCCAGTTTCCTAAATTGTTAACCTTACTTAAAACCCAATACACTAAAATCATTATTGATACACCTCCAATACATGCCGTCAGTGACGCATTGATTATTACTTCGTTATGTGATGCAACGGTATTAGTGGTAAAAGCCGATCATACCCGTAATGAAGTGATTAAATTAAGCTTAGCAAAATTAAATCAAGCGAGAAGTAAAGTCTTTGGTGTCGTTCTAAACCAGTTTAATACGAAAGATGCACAGCATTACCAAGGTGACTATGGCTACTATAAAGCTTACGGCGCAGATCAGACTCCTAAAGATAAACCTGTGCAGTTTGCAGATTATGCCGCCAAAGATAAGCCTAAGCCGTTTTCTGACTTGGACAATATAAAAGTATGATTGATTTACATTGCCATGTATTAGCCAATATCGACGATGGAGCTAAATCCGTTGATGAAGCACTGAGTTTAATGGCTTTGGCACAGGAGCAAGGGGTAACCCGCATGGTGGCAACCCCGCATATCCATCTAGGCATATATGACAATGATATCAACTCAATATCTGCAGCTTATAAGGCGCTTTCACAAGCCCTAGTTAGCTCTAACATTGCTATTGAATTGCGCGCGGCAGCGGAAGTGCGGATTTCACCAGAAATCGTCTTGTTTGTTGAGCAACATAAATTGCCTTTTATTGGTCATTATCAGCAAAAAGATGTCCTACTATTAGAGTTACCCAGTAGCCATATCCCAGCGGGAACAGATAGGTTAATTAGCTGGTTATTGAGTAAAAATGTATTACCGATGATTGCTCACCCTGAACGTAATAGAGAGCTGCAAAACCACCCCCATAGAATTAAGCCCTTTGTCCAAGCTGGCTGTTTATTTCAGTTAACAGCAGCGTCGCTAATTGGCGATTTTGGCTCGGCGCCGCAGCAATTGAGTGAGCAATTTTTAAAAGAGCGTTTTTATTCCATCATCGCTTCAGATTGCCATTCCTTAAAACGTCGCCCACCTAAAATTGCCCAAGCAAAGCAATTGGTTAGTAGCTTAGTTGATGAAGAGTACGCTTTTGCATTAACGACAGAGATGCCCAGAACTATTTCTAATTCGCTATTTCAATAATCATAAGGTGATGACATAAAATGTTGAAGTTTAAAATGATAAAAAACTTCACTTGGTCAAGGCAAAGGCTGATATATGTATTTTTACTCCTTTTGCTAGCGGCGATATTGCCGGTTATTGTGCAAAAAGGCATGGCCAGTGCGTATCATTTTAAATCCCGATTCTATATTGATCATTGGCAGAAAAATAACCCTCCTACCCAGCTTCAATACTCAGCGGCATTATTGGCCGCTGATAATGCTTATAACCTTGATAGTAAAAACCCTCACTATTTATTGACCTTGGCAAAAGTCATGGAGTGGGGCGTATATGCAAATTTTGCCGCTGCCAATAACGCACTATTTAACCAGTTATATACCAATGCCATTTCCCAAAGGCCGACATGGCCTAATGCTTATAGTGATTACGCATATAATTTAGCCTTCATTCAGCATGATGTGTCACAAGTATGGCCTTTATTAGATAAGGCTGTACTGTACGGTCCTTATACCCCTGAAGTATTGCATCAAATTCTAGCCATCGGTTTTGCATATTGGCCTCAGTTAACCCTAGTACAAAAGAAAAACGTTTTTGAAACGGCGCGGATTTCAGCTATGGCTAGCTGGGACGTGCGCACTGATTTGAAGCGCTTAGCCACGCAATATGACATGACGCCAATAGTATGTACCTACTTTAAATTTATCACCCCAGAGTTTACTCCCAAAGATAAAAACTGGGTTGAAAAGGAACTGTGTCGTTAATGGATACTCTTGCCAAACCAACGAAGGTTTTCAGCGGACGCTTTGATCATTTTATGATATTGGTTCTGTGTGTGGTGATTATTTGGATGCCAATCCCTTTAGGCAGTAATCGTATTTGGGCGTTGGCGATCCTTGAATTTACAACAATATCACTGGGGATAGTACATCTTGGCTATTGCCTGAAGCATGATAGTGCATTTTTTCGCTACCAGTGGCAAAAGCAATTATTGCTCCCCCCAGGGCTGTTATTGATATATTTATTTTTACAGTATCTTAATTGGCTTCCAGGTATTGATAGTGTCGACCCTTACCAGACTCAACAACAACTCCTTAAGACTCTGTGTTATTCAATTTTTATTTTCTTATTAAGCCAATATTGTCAGCATTCTAAAACCTTAAGGTGGCTGTTTATAGCAATTATCTTATCAGGGTGTTTGCAGGCTTTTTATGGGGTGATTCTGAATCTACTGCAGTTAGATGCCTCGCCCATTTTAGGTTTTAGTGATGGCGAAAAGGCCCGTGGATCCTTTGTGTATCAAAATCATTTTGCTAATTATTTAGCCTTATGTTTAAGCATTGCGTTTGGTTGGCTGTTATCAGAGCTTAAAACCACTAAGCACGATCAAGATAAGCGCGCCATGCTTATCGGGATGATATCAACACTATTAAGTCGAAAATTAATTTTACGTTTAGCAATCGTGTTGATGGTTATAGGACTAATAATGAGCCGTTCGCGGATGGGCAATGCGGGCTTTTTTGCTGCTTTAGGCCTGATGTCGGTTATTGCATTATTTATTTACCGCCGCCCGCCGACATTGTTTAAACCCTTAGTTATCAGTATTTTTATTTTAGATTTGATTATTGTTGGTTCGATTTTTGGGATTGAAAAAGTTAAGCAGCGCTTAGCTGAGACCAGCTTTGCTTCAGAAACCCGCGATAATGTGGTTATTGATAGCTTACCTATCATTCAAGATAATCTTTTTACAGGTACAGGAGGAGGCAGCTTTTATACGGTTTTTCCGCAATACCAACCCCAGTTTTACTCTGGTTTTTATGATCATGCCCATAATGAATATGTGCAATTTGTAATTGAGTATGGTGTTGTTATGACGGTGATATTAGGCGCTTGGGTGTTGTATTCGTTTTGGCTTGCTTGTCGAACAATGTATCTACGCAATAACAAGCTTTATAAGGGTATCGCATTTGGTTGTGCTATGGCTATCGTATATATGCTCTTGCATATCTCGGTTGATTTCCATCTACAAGCACCAGCCAATACGTTACTGTTTTTAACCATAATAACCCTGTGTTGGTCGGTTCGTTATTTACCTTCTGAGCCTCAGCGAAAGGCTCGAAAATCATTTTAGTTTTACTTTTACTATACAATTTAGCGCTAGTTAAATAAGGATATTTTATGAAAGTTGTCATTCCCGTTGCAGGTTTAGGCACGCGTATGTTGCCAGCTACCAAAGCCATACCTAAAGAAATGTTACCCATTGTTGATAAACCCTTAATTCAATATATTGTTGATGAATGTGTCAGTGCGGGAATTAAAGAAATTGTATTGGTGACTCATGCCAGTAAAAATGCAATTGAAAACCACTTTGATAAATCTTACGAGTTAGAGTCAACCTTAGAAAAACGGGTTAAACGTCAGTTATTACATGAAGTGCAGTCTATTTGCCCTAAAAATGTCACCATTATGCATGTGCGTCAGGGTGAGGCTAAGGGCTTAGGCCATGCGATATTATGTGCAAAACCCTGTATTGGAAATAATCCATTTGCAGTGGTGTTGCCCGATGTCATTTTAGATGCCTACTCAGCGGATCAGCGAACTGAAAACTTAGCTTCTATGCTGGTGCGTTATCAGGAGTCCCAAGCCAGTCAAATTATGGTGGCCCCTGTACCTGATGAGCAAGTGAATAAGTACGGCATTGCAGATTGCGCTGGTGAAACCGTGATGGCTGGAGAGTCAGTCAAAGTGTATAAAATGGTTGAAAAGCCTGCAGTGGGTCAAGCGCCGTCAAATTTAGCCGTGGTTGGTCGTTACGTGTTGTCCGAAAAAATTTGGGATTTACTAGCCCAAACGCCGCCGGGCGCAGGGGATGAAATTCAATTAACTGATGCTATTGATATGCTGATTAAATCAGATGCGGTGGAAGCTTTTAATATGACGGGTAAATCCCATGACTGTGGCGATAAGCTTGGTTATATGAAAGCGTTTGTTGAATACGGTTTGCGAGATGCTAAATATGGCGGCGATTTTAGTCGTGAAATTAAACTGTTATTAACCGAATACGACTAATGTAAGTTAATGAAATTGTGATTTATATACTGTTATATGCGGTGCTACCGAGCCAGCCCTAGCGTCTTTGCTTGAAAAGGCTGACAAACTAAAACCTAATCTTCGATACTGTTGCGGCAATAACGCTAAAATGGTGTTTGAGGTTAGGTTTTTTTGTACCTAAAATTTATGTTAATAATATATAAAACAGTGTTTTATGTTGTGTGGTCGAGGTATGGGTAAAGAGCCCAATCAAAGCCATTATATTGTTGGATAGTCCTCCGCTAAACCGCTAAACCGCTAAACCGCTAAACCGCTAAACCGCTAAGCTTGCTGATACTTCATAATCATTTAGTCGGTGAGTTAAGCTAACTTTACTTGGCGCTCAATTCTGAACGCGAAGGCATAGTTCGCCATTTCCTATCTAATTCGTCTATTTTTTAGCTTTTTAATTTATTTTAATAAGTCTAGCAATCTTAGAAATCAACTACCCCTAAGTGAGTATGGCTTAAGGTTATAGTTATCAAGGGGTTTTTATTGGTATTTGATGGTTTGACTTTATTTTGTCTTTTACGAAGGGTTAGATCCATCAAAATTTATTAATCGGATTGTATGTTTATCCCTATGATGTTTTCCAAGGAAGCGAAAGACACAAGGTATCACTGGTCAAACGGTCAGATTGAAAGGTTCAATCTGGATTCAGCAGTGTTAATTCTAGCAAATATGCCAGTCAGTTCGCTCCACCTAATTCTTAATATGTAAACTTAACCTGTAAGGCAGCAATGATTATGAATATCATCCAAAATCTTTTTGCTATTTCGCCCTATATTGCGTTGTTTATTACTCTGGCACTTGGTTATCTGATCGGCAAAATTACCATAGGACGTTTTGTTCTTGGTGGTGTCGCAGGTACCTTGTTGATGGGAGTATTAATTGGCCAATTTGGTGTGCAAATAGACCCTGGAGTCAAAACCATCTTCTTCGCATTATTTATTTATGCGGTAGGTTATCAAGGTGGGCCTCAATTCTTTGGCGCGCTTAACTTCAAAACTATCAACATTTTACTTTCCGCTGTCGTGATGACGGTAACCGGTTTAATTACGGTATTAGTGGCAGCTAAGTTATTTAGCTTAGACAGTGGTACTGCAGCAGGTCTTGCTGCCGGTGGCTTAACGCAATCAGCCATTATTGGTACTGCTGGTGATGCGATATCTCAATTAGGTGGCATGACCGAAGAAGCTAAAAGCTTGATGCAAACCAATGTGGCTGTGGGTTACGCCGTAACATACATCTTTGGTTCGTTAGGCCCAATTTTAATGGTGTCATGGTTAATTCCGACCTTTATGAAATGGGATATCCGCGAAGAAGCACTAAAGCTAGCTGAAAAAATGTCTGACGGTAAGCCTGAGCTGGCGCCAGGTGAATTTAATGCGATGACAGATCTTGTGTCACGTGCTTATAAAATTCCTACAGACAGTCGATTAATTGGTCAAGATATTCAAACTGTAAACGGTGATCTGCTTGATACCGCTATCGAAATGATTTCACGTGATGGTCAAAACATTGAAGTTGATAAATCAGTGGTGATAAAAGCGGGTGACATCTTAGTGGTAACCGGTCTTCGCCAAGCTATCGCTGGACACATAGAGTCAGCCAAGCATGAAGTGGCATTACCACGTGGCACCGTATTAATTGAAGAAAATCGTCAACTTGTTGCTAATGACAAGCAATTAATTGGTAAAACACTTGCACAGATTAAAGCTGAAACTAACGTGGATACCTTACGTGGTGTATATGTTACCGACGTGATCCGTGGTGGTAACTCGCAAAATATTTCAGCCGATTTTATCGTCCATAAAAATGACATTATTCAAGTCACTGGCTCTGCAAAAGATATTAACCGTATCGAAAAAGGCATCGGTAAGCGTTTAGTTTCATTATTTTCAACTGACTACGTACTGTTTGGTTTAGGTATGGTAGGTGGCTTATTAATTGGTCTGATTAACTTCGAAATAGCCGGTATTCCAGTGACAATTGGTTCAGGTGCAGGTTGTTTGATTTCAGGTTTATTTGTGGGCTGGTTACGTAGTCGTAAACCAAATATGGGATCACTGCCACTGGGCGCTTCAAACTTCTTACGTGACTTTGGTTTAGCGGTATTTGTTGGGGTTGTCGGTTTACAAGCAGGACCTCAGGCAATCGATATGGTTAAAGAAAACGGTTTAACCTTATTGTTCCTAGGTGTCGCGGTAACCATTATTCCACAAATTATCTCTTTCTTTATCTCTTACTACGTATTGAAGATTAAGAACCCGATTGAAGCACTAGCTTGTGTTGCAGGTGGCCGCAGCGCTAATCCAGGCTTTGCAGCTCTACTTGAAAAAGCAGGTAATGCAACACCGGTATTTGCTTTCACGGTCACTTACGCCATTGCCAATGTATTACTCACCCTTTGGGGTCCAATCATTGTCGGCATTATTTCAACCCAATAATTACCCTAGATAGTCGATGAGAGTGACCTCTCCTCTTATCGACTATCACCCCAAATTCACCCTTTTAAATTGATAAATAGGTAAAATATTATGACTACATCAAATACTCAAACTGTACCAACAATCGATTTCACTAAATTTGCCAACTTAAGCCCATTTGAATTAAAAGATAAATTGATTGAAGTGGCTAAAACCGTTCCAGATCGTATTTTATTGGATGCGGGCCGCGGTAACCCCAACTTCTTGGCCACCTTACCTCGTAAAGCATTCTTACGTTTAGGCGATTTTGCTATCGAAGAATCAGAGCGCAGCTACTCATACTTAAACGAAGGTTTTGGTGGTATTCCGGATGGTGTTGGCGTTGTTGAACGTTTTGACACTTTCGCAAAAGAAAACCTAAACAGAGATGGCGTTAAGTTTTTACAAAAAGCAATTAGCTATGCTAATGACCGTTTAGGTATTGATAAGCAAGCTTTTTTACACGAATTTGTAAACGCGTTTTTAGCCTGTAACTACCCTGTGCCTTCACGTATGTTAACCAACATTGAAAAAGTGGTTAAGCAGTACATAGGTGAAGAAATGTATGGCCCAATGCCAATGACAACTGACTTTGACCTGTTCGCTACTGAAGGTGGCACTGCGTCTATGACTTATACTTTTGCGACAATGTTCAACAATGGTTTACTTAAAAAAGGCGACAAAGTGGCGTTAGTGACGCCTATCTTTACCCCTTATTTAGAGATTCCAGAGCTTGCTGAATATGAGCTAGAAATTGTTGAAATTCGTCTAGACGAAAATACATGGCAGTTACCACAATCAGAAATTGAAAAATTAGCTGATACCGGTATCAAACTATTGTGTGTGGTTAACCCTGCCAATCCTGCATCGGTTAAGTTTTCAAACGATACGTTAGACCGTTTAACTGACTTTGTTAACACACAGCGCAAAGATTTGTTCATCATCACTGATGACGTATATGGCACATTTGCAGACAACTTTATTTCGCTATTTGCCAAACTGCCATACAACACCTTATGTGTGTATTCATTCTCAAAATACTTTGGTGCAACCGGCTGGCGTTTAGGTACTATCGGTATTCATTATGAAAACGTATTTGATGATGCAATGCGTGCGTTACCAGAAGCGCATCAATTACAGTTAGATAACCGTTATAAAACACTGACACCTGAACCAAGAGACATTAAGTTTATTGACCGTATCGTTGCCGATAGTCGTGCTGTAGCCCTAAACCACACAGCAGGTTTAGCATTACCACAACAGGTGCAAATGGCATTATTTTCATTAAGTTGTTTAATGGACTTGGAAGATAATTACAAAGCAGCCTGTAAACGTATTATTCGTGAACGTTACATCACATTGTATAAAAACATGGGTGTTGAAATTGAAGAAAACGAAGACCGTGTTGATTACTACACCCTACTAGAGTTAGATGCTTTAGGTGGTAAACTTTATGGCGAAGACTTTGTAAAGTGGTTTAAAGATAACAATAAAGGTCAAGACTTCCTCTTTGTGTTAGCGTACAAAACAGGGGTAATTTTATTACCAGGTAAAGGATTTGATGTTGTTCATGCTTCAGTGCGTGTATCACTAGCTAACCTAACTCACTACGATTATGAGTTAATTGGTCGTGCGACAAGAGTCGTACTTGATGGCTACTATGCAGAGTATCAAGCAAGCTAGTTAATCAATACCGCAGTTAATCAGTCAAATATTGACTGATGATTGAGAGGTGAAAATGCCAATCCTTTGATTGGCATTTTTTTTGGGTTTTAGGCTCGTTGGCCATCATTCAGGTGTTATCGGCTTTTATGCCTGCGCTTTGCTATGATTAATTAACAAGCGATGGAACATATTTCACAATATTAATATTAATATTAATATTAATATTGATGTAAAGTTTTATGTTTAAAATCAAACATCATATGATGAAAGCTGAAGTGGCGTGCAGAATATACGCGCTTAATGATGGGTAACGACTTAAAGGACTAAACATGAAGGCTATCAAACTAAAGACTATCGTGTTGGGATTATTGGGGGTGATATTGACACCAGCAATAAGTTTTGCGGCCAATGACAGCACGGTAAAAGAAGGCTCTGCAAATGACAGTGCGGCCAATGAGCCAAGCTCATTAGTGCCAAATTTAAAAGAAAACCAAGCACCTTTAACCGTGAATAAAGGCAATTTTGTGGCAGCGCCCATTCCGTTTTCAAATCCGACCATTGATTCAGGTTTAGGCGGATTAGTGGGCTACTTTTATCCACAAACCGCAGAGCAAAAAGCGGTACAACCTCCTTCTGTTACCGGTATCGCAGGGTTTTATTCCAGTAATGACAGTTGGGGCGCGGCAGTTGGCCATGCCAGTTATTGGGATAATAATAACTGGCATTTAAAAGGTGGGGTCGCCTATGCCGATTTAAAGCTGCCGTTAGTGTCAACCGAGTTGCTTGGTTTACCTATCGACGTTGATTGGGATATTTCTGGCTACGGTGCACTGCTTGAATTGGAGCGGCGCATTAGTGGTAATTGGTTTGTCGGAGTTAATGGGGTATTCATTGATTTTGAACAAGACTTTAATGTTAACATTAGCTCCATCGATTTTGATTTACGAAATGAAATTGTCTCCGCAGGACTTGGTGCTGGGATTATTTATGATTCTCGTGATGTGCCTACTAACCCTTATGATGGTTATTACTTTAAGCTCAACGGCACTTTTTTTGATGATGCCATTGGCAGTGATACCAACTTTGAATCTTATTCATTAGAGTTTGATGGTTATTTTCCTGTGCATGAGTCGATAACCGTGGCTTATAAATTAAAAGGCTGTTTGAAAGAGGGTAACGTGCCGCTATGGGCAGCTTGTCGTTTAGGGTTACGTGGTTTTTCATCCACTGAATATATGGCCTTAGGTGCCATTGAAACAGAAGCTGAAGCCCGTTGGCGTTTTCATAAGCGCTGGGGATTAGTGGGTTTTATTGGCGCAGGTAAATTGGATGATGTGAATCATGCGGATAAATCTGATGATATCATTCCTTCATACGGTATTGGCGTGCGCTTTATGCTACAACCAGCAGAGCGAATCAATTTAAGCTTAGATTATGCTCGCTCATCCAATAATAATGATGCGCTTTATCTTTCTGTCGGGGAAGCATTTTAATATCGTTATTTTAGTCTATGACTTACATTAGATGTTGTTTATATTGGTTGTCGTTAACTGATATTCTTTAAATGTAGATAGTTAATTATTCTTAAAACATAAATAAAAGAGAGTGTTATGAAAGGTGTCATTTCGATCCAGTCGCATGTTGTTTACGGGCATGCAGGAAATAGTTCAGCAGTATTTCCTATGCAGCGTATGGGTTTAGAAGTTTGGCCTATTCATACAGTGCAGTTTTCAAATCATACTCAGTACCAACAGGGCTGGACTGGGCGGGCTTTTTCTGCCGATGATATTAATGAGCTGGTGGCGGGTATTGGTAACATAGGTAAGCTTGCAGATTGTCAGGCGGTGCTATCAGGTTACCAAGGTAGTGCTGAGCAGTGCCAAGCAGTGATCCAAACCATTAAAACGGTTAAAGAGATCAATCCTCAGGCTATTTATGTGTGTGATCCTGTAATGGGTGACCCTGAAAAGGGCTGTATTTTGGCTGATGGTATTACTGAGCAATTAATTAAACAAGTTATGCCTCTGGCTGATGTGATTGTACCTAATCAATTTGAGCTGAGTCAGTTCACTCAAATGGATATTACCAATCTTGAGCAAGCTAAAGCAGCTTGCCAAAAAGCATTGTCTTTAGGGCCTGATATTGTGTTGGTTAAGCATTTACACAGCATCGCTGATGAGACATTCACCATGATGCTGGCAACCCAAGAGGGTTGTTATATCAGTCAGCGTCCACAACTTGAGTTCGTAAAACAGCCAGTTGGTGTTGGTGATTTAATTTCGGCGTTATTTACCGCAAGTTTAGTGCAAGGCTTATCTGCTGTTGAGGCATTTGAACATGCAACAGATGCTTGTTATGGCGTGTTAAAAGAGACCGCCCATCAGCGCCAGTGGGAGCTACAAACTATTGCAGCCCAGCAAGAGCTGGTCACACCTTCAGAGCACTTTAAAGCGATTAAAGTTTAGTGGTTTAGGTTTATAGGTTGAGCTTTAATGATTTGGCTTTAATAAATAAGTATCGCAATGTTTAGTTATAAGGCCTTTGACCTAACTGAATAAATCAGAGCTAAATAAAAACCACGCTAATTAGATTAAGCGTGGTTTTTTGTTTAAATGGCATAGCTATTATCTGAATTAAGAATTTTAAGACGCTTAATTTACGGCTGTTTATTCAGTACCTCATCAATATCAGCTGCACTGTGGCGATTAGGCAGTTGCTCCCATTCTTCGCCCCATGAGCGATTGACGATACGACCACGCTTTACTGCTTGGCGCTGGGCAATAATATTGGCCCAACGAACTAAGTTCGGATAGCTTGCGACATCTAAAAACTCTGCAGCATCATAAAGATGGCCCAGCACCAAACTGCCGTACCATGGCCAAATTGCCATATCGGCAATGGTGTATTCATCACCGGCAATAAAGGCATGTTTCGCTAATTGCTTATCAAGCACATCAAGTTGACGTTTGGTTTCCATAGCGAAGCGATTAATCGGGTATTCAAATTTTTCTGGGGCATATGCATAAAAGTGACCAAAGCCGCCCCCTAGATAAGGCGCTGCTCCTTGAAGCCAAAATAACCAATTTAGCGTTTCTGTGCGCAGAGCAAAGTCTTTTGGTATGAAGTGACCGAACTTATCTGCTAAATAAACTAAAATCGCGCCAGACTCAAATACTCGCACCGCTTTAGCACCTGAGTTATCGGATAATGCTGGAATTTTAGAGTTTGGATTGATATCAACAAAGCCTGATGAGAACTGCTCACCTTCGCCAATATTAATCAAGTAAGCATCGTATTCTGCCTCTTTTACCCCTTTGGCTAGTAGCTCTTCTAGCATGATGGTGACTTTCTGGCCATTTGGTGTGGCTAATGAATGCAGCTGAATTGGGTTGCTGCCAATAGCTAATTCTTTTTGGTGACGAGCGCCTGAGTCTGGTCGGTTAATACTTGCCCATTGACCACCATTTTCTTGATTCATGGTCCAGACTTTTGGTGGTACATATTCGTTGCTCATGATGTTTCCTTATCTGTGTCACTATTCTGTTTTAAAAACATGTGTTTTAAAAGCATGTGTTTTAAAAGCGTGCGTTGTTATATGCGCGGGTATAAATCAGATATTGGGACTAATACGAAATTAACAATGATAAAGCTCATAACCATTGGTTATTGTTCAGCTGCGAATATCATATGGATTGACTGTTACTTTAAAGTGGGTTCATTACATAACTTAAAGATAAAAAATGCCAGTCAATTGAACTGGCATTTTGGGTTTTTAATCAAGTTTGATTAGCTCTGATTATTGCTTAACTACCAAATACGCACACGTTGATCTTCTGGTAGGTACAGCTTGTCACCAGGTTTAACATCAAAGGCTTTGTACCATGCATCATGGTTACGTGGCGCTAATGCGCGGTAACGCCCTGGCGCGTGAGTACCTGCACGAAGCTGACTTAACATACTTTGCTCAGTACGTTTTTCTTTCCACACTTGCGCCCATGCTAAAAAGAAGCGTTGATCGCCTGTAAGGCCATCAATAATCGGCGCTTCTTTGCCGTTTAAACTCAGTTGATAAGCGTTATACGCCATGGCTAAGCCGCCAACATCACCGATATTTTCACCAAGGCTATTACGGCCATTAACGAAGTTTTCTGGGATTGGCTCATATAAACTGTATTGCGCTGCTAGCTGGTCAGCTTTAGCATCAAATGCCGCTCTATCTGAGTCGGTCCACCAATTACGCTGAATACCGTTGGCGTCCGATTTTGAGCCCTGGTCATCAAAACCATGGCCCATTTCGTGGCCAATAACGGCGCCAATGCCGCCGTAGTTCACTGCGGCATCTGCGTTAGGGTCAAAGAATGGTGGCTGTAAAATTGCGGCTGGGAATACAATCTCGTTGAATGAACTATTGTAATAGGCATTGACAAATTGTGGCGTCATGCCCCAACGGTTACGGTCGGTTTTTTGTAGCTCTTTAGCGACGCTGTCAGCATGAAAATATTGACGTAGGTTGTGGATGTTCGCCACTAAATCTTTGCTTGTCAGTGATAAACCATCAAACTGTTGCCATACATCTGGGTAACCAATTTTTGGTTTAAATGCGGCAAGTTTAGCGTGTGCATTGACTTTAGTTTCAGCACCCATCCAATCTAGGCCATCAATACGTTGACCGAGAGAAGTACGTAAGTTCTCAACTAATTCCGCCATTTGCTGTTTTGATGATTCAGGGAAATAACGTGCCACATACACTTTACCAATCGCAAACCCTAATGATTGCGTGCCCGACATTTCAGCGACTGCGCGTTTCCAGCGTGGTTTAGGCTCTTCTTGCCCGCTTAACTCTTTACCGTAAAAAGCAAAGCTGGTGTTGTAGATGTCTTCAGATAATAATTCTGCATTATTACTGATGGTGTGGAACTTAAGGTAATCCTGCCAAACATTAAGTGGCTGCTGATTAATTAAGGCAATCATTGCTTTAACTGGCTCAGGCTGTGAGATATTTAATTGTGGAACTTGATAGCCCGTTTGTTCGATAAATAAATCCCAATTAAAGCCTGGGTATTGCGCTGCTAAATCAGCACGTTTAACTTGGTTGAGGGTCAGGTCGCGGTTACGGCGCTTTTCTCTTGGCCATTGACCTTCAGCAATTTTTGTTTCTAATGCCAGTATGGCTTCAGCGCGAGCGCTGCCATCTTTGATACCAGTGAAAGCCAGCATGGCTGTAATGTGCTCAACATAGGCTTTGCGGATGTTAACGAAACGTTCACTGTCTTCTAGATAATAAGAACGGTCGGGTAAACCTAGACCACCTGCGCCAATAGACATTTCATATTGATCTGGATTGATGCGATTAAACCACATGCCACCATAAATTGGCGATGCAGCATCGGTTAACCAAGTTTGACCGAAGACTTTGGTTAAGTCGTCGGTGTTGTTAATGTTGTTGATGCTATCAAGGGTTGCTTGAATTGGGCTGACACCCAGCTTATTAATGGTGTTAGTGTCCATGTAAGCATTATAAAAATCAGCGATAAGTTGCTCTTCAGCATTTAAGTCATTGCGGCTGGTGATATCATCAATGATTTCTTTAACTTGGGTTTCACTGCGCTCAGCTAATGCTGTAAATGCGCCATAACGAGTTTTATCTGCTGGCATGTCAAAGTTGTCATACCAAGTACCACTGGCATACATAAAGAAGTCATCACCGGGTTTAACTGCTTCATTGCGGGCGCTTAAATCAACCCCAAAGCTACCAAGCTCAGCTGCGCCTTTGGCTTGGGCAGTGACTTCTGCTGCTTCATTAGTGACTTTGACATCAGATGTACCGCATGCGCTTAAAAAACTGGAGGCGAGGGCGAGGGCGATTAAGGACTTTTTCATTATTATCTTCTTCCTTGTTGGTAATTAAAGTATTTATAGAGCGTTTTTTAGATAAAAATTAGCTAACAATATTGTTAAGCCAAGGGGAAATGTCAACCTTGTAATTGTTAGCAAGTTTGAGCAAAGCATTGTTGGGCGTTAAGATATTCGGCTAGAAGTAGTAACACCATGCTTTAAAGCTTGTTTGGGCGGTGAGTTTTAACCGCAGTTAACGGGCGCATATTAATCTGCGCGTAGTTTGTGTATAACTAGTTTATACAATTCAGTTTCAGCTTTTTAGGCTAATTATGTCCAGCAACCCAATTGCTAATAAACAATCAATTATCATCATTTTAAGCTTGCTGTTAGCAACGGTTTCAGCGGTGATCTATATTACCAAGGCTCACCAAAGCCATAGCCCCGAAACTTGGACATCATTTGTTTATAAAAATGGTTATGAGTCAGCCAGTTATTTGATGCAAGATGGTTTTAATGATTATGCTTCATGCAAAATTTACTCCCAAGATATGTCTGTCACTTATCAGAATGCCCCTTGGCAATGTGGGTCTAAATGCCGCTTTGATTCAATGAGGCAAGGTTTTGAATGCGAGTCGATGATTAACGATTAATCAGTAGTTGCCGCTAACCTCTTAGATTGAAATCAAGTTATTTGCCACGTATCATGCGCTTTTTCATCATATTGAATATTATGCGCCACTTAAAAACCTGTCATCACTCTGACACACCTATCGAGTTTGTTGCTGCTAATCAACCACATATGCTGACGCGAATTGCTGCTAGAGCAATTGTATTAAAAGGTAATAATATTTTGATGTTATATACCGAGCGTTATCACGATTACAGCTTGCCAGGTGGCGGTGTTGATGCCCATGAAGATATTGAGCAAGGGTTGATCCGCGAGTTACAAGAAGAAACCGGTGCGAAATCTATTAGCAATATTACCGCATTTGGGGTTTATGAAGAGTATCGCCCTTGGGAGCGTGATGGCTATAAAGTGATAAACATGCTGAGCTACTGTTTTAGCTGTGAGATAGATAGTGAGCTGGGTGAGACCCGATTTGAAGCCCACGAAATTAGCAACGGCATGCAGCCTGTATGGATTGATATTGATGAAGCGATTCAGCACAACCTTAATACCATTGCCAATAGCGCTAAAAAAGGTTTATCCATTGAACGTGAAACCTTTTTACTTAAGCTAATTAAAGCTGAGCTTATCAATAGCTAGCTTTGAGCTAAGAGGATACTTGGGGTCGTAGAGTTAGTGTTGAGCTAATAATGGTTACTCAACATATTCCTTTAACGCCCAGCAAATAACGTAGGGGCGTCGTCATTGCGGCGAGTATGGTTATAACTGCTTAGTGCTTAATTGCTAAGCTCTTTAATAAATAGCTACCTTGCTACTTTTTGAGATGTGAACGTTCTTTTGAATTTCCAAGTATGGACGGCGATCACAAAAATGGCTTTTGCTTGCAGGTTTATTAATTAGTAATTAAGCAACAGTTTTGAAATACAGTTTTCATAGAGACTGACTAAATTATTGAAATAGCTGTTTTATTAGTGGCTTAAGCTTTATTGATAGGGGCGATTTGATGTCACGCGAATGATTATTTCTTTTGGTTGGTAATATATCTACAGTTTAATGATTTGAGTAACGCAACCCCGACCTTGGTATAACTCTGGATAGCTTGACCAATGTTAGTAACTACCTGACACTCTATGCTAACCAAATACCCTACCAAGTATGGATAATAAAAAATGCTAATTTTCTTTATTTGTATTGCGATGTTAGTCCTCGCTTATAAATTCTACAGCCCTTTTGTTGAGCGCCAAGCGGGCATTGACCCAAATGCAAAAACACCTCAAACACGTTTTGACGATGGGGTTGATTACGTCAAAGTTCATCCCGTTAGAGCGTACCTTATTCAATTTTTAAACGTTGCTGGTGTCGGGCCAATCTTTGGTCCTATCCTGGGGGCATTATACGGTCCAATCGCCTTAGTGTGGATTGTATTGGGTAATATTATTGGCGGCGCGGTGCATGATTACTTCTCTGGAGTTATGAGCATCAAAGAAGACGGTAAAAGCTTACCTGAAATCGCCGGTCACTATTTTAATGTGTACTTTAAAGGGGTGATGTTGGTATTCACTGCGATGTTATTGTTCTTCGTTGGTGTGGTGTTCATTATGAGTCCTGCGGGACTGTTAAGTAACTTAGAGTTATTTGAAGGTACCATCTTGGCTAACAATACCTTTTGGGTATTGGTTATTTTAGGCTATTACTTCTTAGCGACACTGTTACCCATTGATAAAATTATCACTAAATTGTACCCATTATTTGGTCTACTCATGATTGTGATGACAGTATCAATTGCAGTGGCACTGCTTATCAGTGCGCCGCAATTGCCCGAGGTTGCAGATATTTTTGCTTATTTTGACCATAGCCATTACAACAATGATTTACTGGAGCCAAATCCTGATGGTTTACCAGTATGGCCGTTATTATTTGTCACCATAACTTGTGGTGCCATTAGTGGTTTCCATTCTACTCAAGCCCCTATTATGGCTCGCTGTTTAACCAATGAAAAATATGTTCGCCCAGTTTATTATGGCGCAATGATGTCTGAAGGTATTGTTGCTTGCGTATGGGCAACAGCAGGTATTGCGGCTTTCCCTGGTGGATATGTTGAGCTTAAGAGTATTCTTGATGCGGGTGGGCCTGGCCTTGTAGTGAACCAAGTTGCGAGCACTTATCTTGGCGTTGCTGGTGGTATTATGGCGATTATTGCTGTAGCAATTTTCCCGATAACCTCAGGGGATACCGCGTTCCGTTCATTACGTTTGACCATCATTGATGCGTTTAAAATCCCGCAAAGTATGCGTAACCGTTTGCTATTAGCCATTCCAATTCTGGTGATTGCATACTTTATGACTAAGATTGATTTCTCATTAATCTGGCGCTATTTTGCCTTCTCCAACATGTTACTTTCAACCAGTGTACTGTGGTTGGCAACTAAGTACTTATTTAACCGTGGTACTTTCCATTGGATTGTGAGTTTACCTGCAATCGTCGGTACTTCTATCACAGTCTCTTATATTATGACTGCGGGTGTTGGCCTTGGTTTACCACAAGAGTTAAGCCAGCCAGTGGGTATCGCTGTTGGGATTATATGTTTAGTAGGGCTGATTATTGCCCACAGTAAACGTAAAGTCGCGCACGCTTAATAGGCTCTGATATCGGCTAATTCTGCAATGATTTAAACGATAGATGATAACAATTAGGTGATCGCAGTTAAGCAATCACATAAAAGATGTTATTTAAGCCCCAAAAACCGATGTATGCATCGGTTTTTTTATGCCTAAATTGGGTCGTACAGCAAGTTAAAAAGCCAGCTTAGAAGTCAGTTGATGATCAGTAATAGCGATTAGCCATTCTATTCACTGAGTGTGGTCAATTTGACGTATCCCAAAAAATGAAGGGCAAGGTAGATGCTGCTATCATGCCCTTTATTAAGGCTAGCTGCGGTTAGGTTTATTCATCTTTATTGATAATCGGATTACACACACCTGTGCCCGTTAATGCAATATGGTTGAGGTTGTTTTTAATCACTTTAGAACCAACATTGAATGAGGTTTCAGGTCGACTGATGAGGTAACCTTGCACACAATGAATGCCCAGTTTTTTGATTAATTCAAATTGAGAGGCCACTTCAACGCCTTCAGCAACCACTTTTAAATCAAGGGTTTTCCCCAAGTTACTAATCGAATCTAAAATCTTTTCGTATTTAGGGTTAATAGTAGCTTGGTCAATAAACAGCTTATCAATTTTGATCACATCAACGGGTAAATTAGCCAATGTTGAAAGGGAGCTAAAGCCAGTGCCAAAATCATCGATGGCAATTAATACCCCTTGGCGGCGTAGTTTTTGTAAATCATTAATAATAGTGTCAGATGCATGGATTAAACATGATTCTGTTATTTCCAATAATAATGCTCTAGCTGGTAAGCCTGTTTTCGCTAAGGTGTCCATAATCCAGTCGTATAACGGCACATGCTTTAATTGCACCCCTGAGATATTCACTGAAATTCGGACTTTATTCATGCCGGCATTGTGCCAAGCTGACATTTGGCGACAGGCTTCAAATAAAATCCAGTTACCCAGTTCAATGATCAAGTTTGAGTCTTCTGCGATTGGGATAAATTCAGTTGGGGTGATTGGGCCTTCAATAGGGTGATTCCAACGGACTAAGCATTCGAAGTAATCGATACTGCAGTCATCAACGCTGACAATCGGTTGAAATGATAAGCTGAAATTTTGGCTGGCAATGGCTAAACGCATTTCTTCGAGTAGGTAGTGATAGCGGCGAATTTTATTACCCATTTCTGGCGAATAGACACGAAAAATACCGCGGCCATCGGCTTTGGCGCGGTACATGGCCACATCGGCCATTTGTAATAGTGTATTGGGGTTTGATGCGCTGTCAGGGTAGCTAGCAATGCCAATGCTAGCACCAATTTTTATGATTTTATTACCAAGTACGAAATCTCGTTCAACTTCTTGTAGCACGTTTTTAGCGACTTCCACTGCACGGTTGTCATCGTCAATGTGATCAATAAAAATAGAGAATTCATCACCGCCTAAGCGGGATAGATTTAGCTCTAAATTTACCCCAGAGCCGATATAGCTAAGGTCATGGTTTCTGATCACTGTGGATAATCGATTGGCAACTTGAATGAGCACCTCATCGCCAAAGCTGTGGCCAAAGGAGTCATTAACCTGTTTAAATCCATCTAAGTCTATGAATAGTAAGGCTTGTTTGGTGCCATCTTTTTGGGCGCGTTGTAACTGTTTTTCTAAGTGTTCAAGGTAGGCATGGCGATCGACAAGACCGGTGAGCTTGTCTTGAAATATAGTTAACTGGGTATCAATATTTTGTTGTTTTACATGCCTATTTAACTCATTTAATGCCACGCTAATGTGTGACAGAGTATTGTTAGTGTGATTGTTTGGCTGCTTTATTTTGAAGGTCGCTAACAATTTATCGGTTTCATTACTGATAAATTCAAGTGATGCACTGTTCTTCTTATCAGAACTGGCTTTGATATAAAAAGGGATAAAGCAGGCAAATAGAAACATGAGTAGTAATGGCACATTACTGAACATCATCATAGCGCCAAACACGTCTGTGACCTTGACTACGGTGAGTTCATTGTCATCCCGAGCCAGTACCGCAAAGTAATGCTGCCCAGATTTCACGATATCATTTTCTAAAAACAGCCACTTTTCCCAATTGGAATTAGTATCTATGACATTGGCAGGTGCAATCTTAATTACGTTGTGGTGAAAATTTTCAGTATGAATAGCATCGATACCCTGGCTAAAACTTAACACCAGTAATACGTTCATCATCATCAAAAAGCTAATTAACATGAATACGAACTTTGAAATTTTAGTCATAAAGAGTCTTAGTAAAGTGTGCCGATTGAAAATCGTATGATGTTCGCATTTTGTTTACGGTAGTTAGCAATTTTGTTTCAATGATGTAGCGGCTGAATTATAAGCTCATTAATACGGGGATACAAGATTTTTTGGGTTATCGAATTGTTAAAAAGTGCAATAAATATAATGTGTTACGAATGTAACAAAGCTTTTTCTGTGGACGAGGGAAGCGTCTTAACCAGATTTGTAACTGGCTTTAAATTGGCTTTTTTTACAGTGCAATAAGGTGAAGTAATAATATGAATTAGCATTATATTCGGCACTATAGCCAATTGGCTTTGACCCGTCAGTTATTTGCCCAACATAGATGGCACAAAAGTATTAAGGTAATAGCGCTGCTTCGGTTAACTTTATCGCGTCACTGTTACAAAAATCCCACCGCCCATTAATGGCGATAGGATTTATTAATCGGCGAGGCATGGTCTAGGTAGTTACACCTTGTCTAGCTCAGTTGTAATTGCCAGTTACCATTTCTTATAAGGTAAAAATTTACCATTCATGGTCACTAATACGCGATCGCCTTTGGGATCTTCAATTTTATCAATGTTTAAACTAAAATCGATTGCGCTCATTATCCCGTCACCAAATTTTTCATGGATCACAGCTTTCATCGGCATACCATACACCTGCATGATCTCGTAAAAGCGATACACCAATGGATCGGTAGGCACTGTCGGGCCTAAGCCTTTAAGTTGGGAGTTGGTTAGTGGCATCATTTGCTCTGCTTCGATACCTAAGGCTTGTGCAATTTGAATTGCTTCAGCTTCAGATGCACAGGCTTGGCCGTAGCATAATGCCGCCACCCAGACCTCATCTCGGCCCACCATCTGACCTATATCATTGAAGGTGAGTTTTTGTGCTTTTTTGGCAGCTAAAATCGTTTTACTTAGGGTGTTGATTTCCATAGTGCAGCTCCAGTTTAAGTGACATAGTTAAGGTAAAGTTAATTAGCACATCAGCGAAATATTAATAGCAAGATGATGAGACTTAAGATTGCACAAATCCCTTGCCAGAACTTAACAGGCTCGCGCTCGATAAGTGGGGCACGGGTTTTATTTAAAAAAGCTTGAGTGGGATGACGCAAGTCGTATAAGTATTCTGATAATTCACTGTAGCGTTTATAAGGATTAGGATGGAGCGCTTTTTTTAACGCATCATCAATCCAGGCCGGGATGTCGCGCTCATCATCCAATACTGATTGATATACCAAGCGGTTTTGCGCCGCTTTGGTCCTTGCTTGGGACATCTTACCGTCGAAGGGTAATTTGCCGCTGAGCATTTGATAGGTGATCACCGCCAGTGAAAAGTTATCAGCCATATGGGTGATAACTTCACCTACAAAGTATTCGGGGGCGGTATACTGCACTGTGCCGAGAATATCGGCATGTACGATTGGGGATGATATTTCAGCAAGACCAGCTACTTTGGTGGCGCCAAAATCTATGATTTTTACCATGCCATTAATGTCAATCATGATGTTTTCAGGGCGTAAATCTTGATGGATCATTTCTTGCCGATGAAAAGCCCGCAAGCCTTTAGCTATTTGCTCGACAATATCACGCACGGTTTCAATAGCGGGTTGTGGATTATCTAACATCCACTGGCTCAGGGTAATGCCTTCGATGTATTCCATGGCTACATAGAGATAATTACGCTGTTTAGTGGGCGGACAAGGCTTAAGGATATGGGCATTATTTAGCCTTCTGGCAATCCACTCTTCCATTAAAAATCGTTCAAGATAAGCAGGATCACCTTGTAAATCTATTGATGGTGTTTTAATGACAACTTTTTCTAGGTTGTCGATATCCATGGCCAAGTACACATGGCTGCGACTGCTATGGTGCAAAGCCCTGAGGATTTGATAGCCGTCAAAATTCATTCTGGCATCAAGAATAGGTGGAAAAGGTTGTTCGGTGAGTTTTTGTAAAGCTTCATCAGCGCTTTGCAGCGGCAAGTCATCAATGCGGATAATTTGAATGGTTAAATTGTCTTGGCTGCCATTGGCCAGTGCAACCTCTGCAATGACTTGGGCGGCAATATCTAAGGCTTGATGATGTAATTTTATTAATGAGTTAATTTCGTCTTCGGAAATAAATTCATAAATGCCATCGGTTGTTAAGATAAAAGTATCACCGAGTTCTAGTGCCTTAGCATCATAATCGATTTCTAAGAAGGGGCTGATACCTAGGCCGCGATTAAGGTAGCTTTTATGAGCGTTTATCCACAGGCGGTGATCTTCAGTAAGCTGAGTTATTTCATTATCCCGCAACCGATAAATGCGGCTATCACCAATATGAAATATATGGGCAGTGGTCGATTTGAAGACCATCGCGCTTAAAGTGCATACATAACCACGATCGTTATCAAATCGATGTTCACTTTTTTGGGATTGGGAATAGAGCCAAGAGTTTGTGGCGGTTAGCACCTGAGCGGCGGACTTTTTAACCGACCAAGATTCTGGCGTGCAACTATAGTCATCTAAAAAGCCCCTTACGCTAGCTTCACTGGCAATTTGGCTCACATCACTACTACTGATCCCATCAGCAATGGCAATAGCAATGCCCTTAGAGGTCAATAGTGGTTGCTTTGGGATCGTGGCGCCATGAAAATCTTGATTGATTTCCTTAATGCCTTTGTTGGAATATTGGCCTATTGAAACGGTGAGCTTTCGAGTCATATATTTTCTTATTAAGCTAAAAGTAATGGCTCATCAGCGCCAATCATAAATACTTGCTTTTAAGTGCAACTAACATTCCAAAACGTGGCCAGTGCGCAATGTTAACTCAGTCAAAAGGCTAACAAGTTATAGCGTTGCAGCATTACTATTGCCTAGCGGTAACTAAGTTAAACCAATGAAAGTCTGTGATGGCGCTCAGTTGGTCGTTTGCTTTGTTACGTAATGGTGCAGTGCGAATAATTAACGCACTTAAATAGATCGAAATAGCGGCTGTGACTGGCTTATTGGCTTTGGGGTTAAAACATTATCCATTAGCAATAGTTAATTTAACGGGCTGTGTTTTATATAACGGTTTATATCTTTAAAATCAGTATAATTATACTTAAGCTAATTAACTGTGGAACACGCTGTGCTTACAAAAATACTGGTAACCTTGTTAGTGATCGTCGCTTGTGTGCTGTACATACGCAGCGGTCGTGGCACAAAGAAAAAGCCGGCTTTAGTGTCAATGGGCAGTGATTCTTCACCGCTATTTTCAAAGTTGATTATTTATCCGATGATCGCCGTTTCGATGCTAGTAACTGCAGCCTTTTGGGGCTGGTCATGGTATGACGATAATAAAATTGTGCAAGTGACCATTTCATCGCCTGTTGAAGCGATGTCGGCAACTTATTATGTGCGCAAAAAAGACATTGAAGCGCAGCGTATTACCACTGTGGATGGCATTCAAATTCGCTTATCTAACCAAGAGCGTATAACGGTAGCGGCACCTACTACGAAGTGATTTTCAGCTCGACTCGATGAACAAGTTATTTAGTTTTTCGTTTGCCATTGCAAACAAAACCTCATAAAGCATTTGAGTAGTGGGATTTGGTATTTGTCTTTATGTACTAGCAATCAGAAACAAATGGGCAGCATTACTGCCGCTGCAATACCTTATTGATATCAAGGCTGAACACTTGATTGCCATTGCAAACAAAACCTCATAAATCTTTTGAGCAGTGGATTTTGGTATTTGTCTTTATGTACTAGCAATCAGAAACAAATGGGCAGTATTACTGCCGCTGCAATACCTTATTGATATCAAAGCTGAACACTTGATTGCCATTGCAAACAAAACGTCATAAATCTTTTGAGTAGTGGGCTTTGGTATTTGTCTTTATGTACTAGCAATCAGAAACAAATGGGCGGCATTACTGCCGCTGCAATACCTTATTGATATCAAAGCTGAACACTTGATTGCCATTGCAAACAAAACGTCATAAATCTTTTGAGTAGTGGGCTTTGGTATTTGTCTTTATGTACCAGCAGCCAAAAGCTGCGCGGCATTTCAATTGGTTGTTTGAGTAAACTAACTCGACCACTTTCTATAGCATATTGCGCGGCTAAGGTGGATAAGCAACCTAAGCCCAGCCCTGCTGAGACACTGCTAATTAACGCCTCTGTGGTATTAAGCTCAAAGGCCAGTTGCCAGTGTTTAAGTTGTGGTGCCAGCGTATTGATAAAGCATTCTCGCGATCCGGAACCTGGCTCTCTTAACACCCAATCATGATTGTCTAAATCGTTAATAGTTACCTTTTCAAGCTTAGCTAGAGGGTGCTCAGAAGCACTAATAACACACATGTTATCGGCACTGAAGGGCACAGAGAGGAGATCTGGGTGGTAATTATCTCGTTCAATTAAGGCGACATCTAGTTCAAAATCAAGCAGTTTTTGGCAAATAGTGGCGGAGTTTGAAATGAATAAACTTTGGCTGAAGTGTTGCTGTTGCTGGCGAAACTGGCTCAGTAAATAAGGGCTAACATGGTTGCCTATGGTGTCACTACTACCAAGCCTGAGTTTACCGCTATTGGCGTGCTCATCATCAAAGAGGGTATTGATTTGCTGGGCGCGATCCAGTAATTCATCGGCCAAAGGCAGCAGTTTTTGACCTTCTTGATTAAGGATAAGTCGATTATTTACGCGATCAAATAGTGGCTGTCCTAAGTGTTTTTCAAGCTCTGCTAGCCCCATGCTTACCGCCGCTTTTGATAAGTATAGTTTTTCAGCTGCTGCAGTTAAGGTGTTGTGCTGAGTAATAGCGTTAAATACATTGAGCTGCCGCAAAGATATCAGTATCGCCATGGTGTTATCATCCCCGCTTTTCATGGTTATCATTAGCGCTGACTTAGGTTTAACGCCAGTTTGCTTTTATTGTCAGTTGTTTTGTTGATGGCCTAATTATACGTTCAATTAAACTTAACGCATGTTTTAAATAATTGGATATATCTGAACAATTAGCAAGAGTAATATCAACTCAAGCTAAAAAGTTGAAACTCTTTTATTGCAATCTCTTTGATTGCTAACAAAGGGGTTTATCCGAGAGTTAAGTTGAGGCCACCATGATAAACATCGCTAAAGCTAAATTAATGACCGCTCCAACCCCTATGGCAGGCTTAGCATTGGCGATTGCTAGCTTAGGTTGGTGCTGGGAGAATCTCGCCGATTTTCAGGGTTATGGTCAATGGGGCAGCGCTGCTATTGCGAGCCTATTATTACTGGTGTTAACGCTGAAGTTTTTATTGCTGTCTCATACCTTAAAGGCAGATTTAGCGCACCCTGTGGTTGGCAGTGTAGTACCGACCTTTGCCATGGCCACCATGGTAGTATCTAACTCAGTTGGGCATTTTTACCCTCAAGTCGGTGATGCTTTATGGTTATTTGCAGTAGGGCTTCATATCGTATTTTTGATTAGCTTTTTATATCACCGCGCTAAAGCATTTGAGCTACATCATATGGTGCCAAGTTGGTTTGTGCCGCCGGTGGGGATTATCGTGGCCGATGTGTCTTTTTCAGGTAACCCGCAATTGACATTAATCGCCCATATCGCCTTGGTATTTGGCATGCTTGCCTATGCCTTGATGCTGCCGGTGATGATTTATCGTTTGATATTTACCCATGAAGTGCCTGATGCGGCTAAACCGACCATGGCAATTTTAGCGGCGCCAGCAAGCTTATCACTAGCGGGTTATTTAACGGTAACGGCTACGCCATCACCCATTATCATTGCCTTATTATTTGGCATTGCAGTGCTGATGACCAGTATTATTTATTTAGCCTTCTTTAAGTTACTAACCCTCCCTTTTAGCCCTGGCTATGCCGCGTTTACTTTCCCTATGGTCATAGGCGCGACAGCATTATTTAAAATGATCAGCTGGATGCAAAGCATTAATATGGCTGAGCAATACATTCAGCAAGTGCGGATACTGGCTATTATAGAATTATCGATAGCCACCGTGGTAGTGGTGTATGTGGCCGCGTGCTATTTACACTTTTACCAACCCCGAAGGGCAAAATCCGCGCAAGTTTAGCGCGGCTTAATGGTTAATGTGTGCTCAATAGTTTGTGGCAATAATGGCGTAGCTTGATTATTAACATATTGCTGATAGCCACTACGATAATAAGGCGATAACGGGTGGCCAGATTGCCCACCAGGAATGCTCATGATGGCATCTTGCTCATTGCCCGGTTGTACAATAAATCGCTGTGAGGCGCCAAATGAGGCACCTTGCACCGCTGGCATAAAGCTGTCGCCATAACCTTGTGCAGCAGGCATATCTAACCAATGGCTCAGTAAGGGCATCTGTTTTGAAAATGGGTGCTTAATGTCGAGCTTATTTACCTCACCCCAGCGTAAATCAGCTAGCTGATTATCTTGACTGTGCTGTTTAAGTAAGGCGGTTTTAGCCTGTTTGTAGGCGCTGATGGCAAATTCATCCCAACTTTGGAATTGCTTAGGTAGCCAG
This sequence comes from Shewanella sp. 10N.286.51.B2, assembly GCF_041469265.1. Taxonomy (NCBI): domain Bacteria; kingdom Pseudomonadati; phylum Pseudomonadota; class Gammaproteobacteria; order Alteromonadales; family Shewanellaceae; genus Shewanella; species Shewanella sp. 10N.286.51.B2. The sequence continues at coordinate 46,436 of NZ_JBFRKH010000007.1, read as the reverse complement.
CTTTTAGGCTGCTGATTGATCAGTTGCCACATAGGCGTTTCTAAATAGCGCTTAATCACAGCTAAGCTGCTGCCTTGGCTTGTTAGATTAGTTTCAATCGGCGCAAAGCTTTGATCTATCATGGCGGCGCGAAAATGTTTTACTAAGCTATAGCCCACCGAGTCTGCACAGGCACAATCGCCCCATTGATTGATGAACTTAACATCTTCAGCGAACCGTTTGGGTTGTTGGCTTAGCAGATTAAGTAGGTATTGCTGCCAAGGCTGTAAAAATCGTGCTTGATTATCTAGCTGCAAATTAAAAAAATCAGTTTCAGTAAATTGCTCTTGCTCATGTAATCTGTCCCGAATTTGCGTAGCGCGGGCCCCAAGAGCATAGCCGCCATCACCGAATTGGGCTAAATCTTGGGTGGAGAGCACCCGTGAATTAGCGGTCCAAATACGATGGCTGAGTGGGTTAATGACACTTGGGACATTGGGTTGGGGTTGCTGCCAAGCTTGGGTTTGCACTTCAGTTGTTGTTTGAGCGACATTGGCAGGATTACTACGACTTGGTAGCGCGCCAGCTATCTTCCAGCCCGCGTTACCTTGGCTGTCTGCTAACAACATATTTTGTGCTGGAATACCGATACTGCTGGCTAATGCCATGGCTTGATCGACTGTGGTTGTTTGCTCTAGTTCAATTAAGCCCATATTAACCGCATAGTCTTGATGGGCGACCCATGATAGTGCGTAGTTTTTATCATTAACGGTTTTTACCGGGCCATATTCACTGACTTGTACTGTATGCATCACTTCTGAGCTGGGCAGTTTAATCGGCTCATATTCAAGCGCTATTTCAGTGTTGGCGTCAATTTCAACCCAGTCAGCGGTGTCCACATAACTGTTGGTAAATCCCCAAGCGAGCTTGCCATTAGAGCCCACAACAATGGTTGGCGCGCCGGGTAATGAGACGCCAGTTATTTGCGCCGATGGATTGGTATTATTTGGGACATTATTGGTTTTAGCATCGCTAATGCTGGGGTAATTTAATTGCGCTCGATACCAGATAATAGGTACGGCAAACGATAAGTGCATATCATCAGATAACATTGCCCGGCCAGACTTGGTAAGCTCTCCGGTCACTGCCCAGTTATTGCTGCCGACCTCTAATGGGGCGGTGATTGTGCTGCTGTTTGCTTGAGCCAAAAGCTGGGGCTCAAGTGTTGGGATATCGCCGTCAAAGTAGGGGATTTGGCTATCATCAAGAGCTGCCTGATGGTGGCTTGTTTGGGTTAAAAATGCCAGCATATCGGGGCCAAAGGTCTGTTTTATTTGGGTTAAGGCCATATCTCGCTTAATGGTATTGCCTTGTAAATCAAGATACATACTAAATATGACCAATAAGCTGTCGGTTTCATGCCATGGTTGAGGACTTGATTGGGTGAGTAGGTATTCAAATGAGGACAGAGTTTGCGCCTTCAGTGCGGCATTTACCCCTTTAGTGTAAACCCTAAGGGTTTGCTTTTCTTTTGTGGTTAAGCCATCAAATATCATTTGTGCCCGTTTGCGTAGCTGATGAAAGCGGCGGTTTTTATCGCGCTCAAGTGCCTTTTCACCAAATATTTCAGCCAGTTCACCTGCGGCATTGCGTCGTAATAAGTCCATTTGAAAAAAGCGGTCTTGGCTGTGGGCATAGCCAAGGGCATAAGAGGCATCAAGGCGGTTGCTGGCGCTGATAATCGCCGTGCCGAGTTCATCACGTTCAATGGTGACAGGCGCTGTTATATCTTGGCTATTAAAGCTTGTATTTAAGCTGGGCATACTTAGGCGCAATACACTATAAATGGCTAATAACACCAGCATGATCAGTACGACTAGGCTGGTGAGCGTGTATTTGGTGACGTTAGATTGCAACACCTTGGTAAAGCTAATAGACATGGTTATGACCCTAAAGAATATTCGAGTCTATGATAACCAAGGTTACTAGTTTGTTAACAGCATTTTATTGCTTATAGCAAAATAACTTAACGTTATAAAATAGCGTTTATAAATTAGGGTTAGTTAATCATTGCTGATTAATTTTGGCTTTAAATTTAGCGCGAGTTTCTTGATTGGCTTTACTGTACCAATAATCGAGCATTTCAGTGATTTCTGCCTGATCTTGAGCAATTGTCTTAGGTGTCATCACTGTCGGAGCTAATGCTGGCGCAGCCGCGACAGTGGCAGGTGCTGCTGTGGTCGTTGACGCAGGAGTTATCGTTGCTGTCGAGGTTATTGTTGGTGCAGCAGTTAACGCTGGCTTAGTCGCGAGATTGGCGTTATCGACACTTAGCGGCGTAAAGCTCATGGCGGCAGGTTTATTGCTAAGGTTGTACTGGCTGAGCTCAAGCTCAAAATCGCGGCCTAATTGCAGCCCATCTTTTAGGAGTAAATCTTGTATAAACTCCACAGGTAGACCTTGGCTATTGGTAAGGGTTAATTGGGGCGATTTATTAAAGCTATTGGCGGCATTTCGATTGCGTATGCTTGGCAGTTTAAGGCGATAGGTATCATTACTGGCGCTAAACTTTACGATCACCGCTTCAGATTTAAATTGCGTTTGCATGCCGCTATCACGGTAATTAACCTGATAGCGAAATAGCAGCTGATTGTCACCTTCAACCAAAGTCACTTCATCAGTATCCAATTGTTGGCCATTCAATAGCAATACATCAACACTACTAGGAATATCTAATACGCTAGCGGCAAAGCTTGCAGGGCTGGTGATGACGACGAGGAGTCCGATGATAAGTGGATGTAATTTCATGGTGTTCTCATTATGGCTAGAAGTGGGTATGGTCACTATTGGCATTGAATGATGCTGAGCGAGCAGTGACTATTTGTTCAAAACAATGCTTAATCGTTCCATTAAGTTATAGCAAAGCTCGCCTGAGTTACAACTTAGGCATAACTAACTTTTAGGAATTTGATAATCAAAAAACTTGCGATGTTCAGGGCCTGCTAAGTTGGTATTCACTTTATTAGGGTGCTTATATTCGCCCCAGCTTGCCACATGGGTGCCAACATTAAGCTGTGGAAACTCAGCAGTGGGGCTGTCATGTATACCAATGAAGTTGAGTAAAGTTTGCAGGCTATTGTTATCGCTAAGTTTTATCGATAGAAAGTCATCTCGATGCTTAAAGTAATGGTAAACAGCTTGTTGATGCGCAAGGTAGCAAGCTTTTAAACGCGCTTCATCTAGCAGATTATCAGCGTCTAACGGGCCAAAAGTTTGTTTGAAACAGCGCTTAAGGATCGGATGGAAGGTGCCGGTTTTATCGGCAAGGTTTGGCCTCATTTTTGTGAGCAGCATTTGTATTGACGCAACCCAAGTGTCGATAGGTCGGTCGATGTAGACAAATTTGGCATCGGGAAATAACTGATCTAACTGTGGGTAATCACAAAAACAGGGCACATCTGAAACCACATCGGCCACTTCAAAAGCGCGTTTGGTTAAACCGATATGGGCGACTTTTAATCCCTGTTCAAGTAAGGCAGCACTCACGCTGGTGGTGCCAGTTCTGGGCAAACCAATGATAAACACTTTGGACATGATTGCTCTCGATTAATACTCAAGAAACAATGATGTTAGGCTTGGGTATGGTGAGTTAAATGTGCGCCGAAAACGCAATAAACTAAGGTGGCTCCTTAGGTGCGGTACAAAATTTTTATCACATGCCAACCGAACTTGGTTTTAACTAAATGGGGGGTAATAAGCTCACCAGTAAAACAGACTCTATCGAATTGTGGTACCATTTGACCTTTTTTAAATTCACCTAAGTTACCGCCACTTTTTCCTGAAGGGCACGATGAATATTTTCTTGCTAGCACATCAAATTTAGCGCCATTATCAAGTTGCTTGATTAAGTCTTCTGCTTGGGTTTTGTGTTTAACTAATATGTGCAGTGCTGCAGCGGTTCTGGCCATGGGGACTCTCCAATCAATAATGGCCAGATTATACCTTGTTTAATGGCAAAATTTGAATCGAATTTAATCGCCCGAGTTTGACTCTGATTTTTAGTTGAATTGATGGTATAACAGCTAGCTTAGTCCCTTTAAAACAGATGAGTGATACATGCCTCAACGACTCAGCAGCCCGTTAGTGGATCAGCCATTAGCCCGTAAGCAAGTGCAATTGTTTTACGTTTACGACCCTATGTGCAGTTGGTGCTGGGGATATCGCCCCACTTGGCTGGCATTAGCTGAGCAAATCAAGCTGCAGTTGCCTCAGGTGCAACTGACATACCTGTTAGGCGGCTTAGCCCCAGACTCCGATGTGCCAATGCCACTAGAAATGCAGCAATTTTTAGCTAACACCTGGCAAAAAATAGCGACGCAGCTAGGAACCCAATTTAATTTTGATTTTTGGCGTCAATGCAAGCCAAGGCGTTCGACTTATCCCGCCTGTCGGGCTTGCCTTGTGGCAAGGCACTATGGTTTAGAGCAGCAAATGCTGTTTGCCATTCAACAAGGCTATTATTTGCAGGCGCAAAACCCCTCAGATGACAGCACACTCATTGCATTCGCAAGCCAACTGGGTATTGATGAAGCAGACTTTAGGGCGAAATTAACCTCCAGTGCCACGCAGCAGCAATTACTGTCTGAGCTTAATGTTGCTCAGTCTTTACCTAATGAGGGTTTTCCGTCACTGGTATTGGCGATTGATCAGCAAAGCTATTGTGTTCCATTGGATTATAAAGACGTTAATGTCAGTCTAAAAGCGATTAACAAGCTGTTAGCTGAGTAACTATCAGTTATTTTTGGTTAATGACAGGCGCAAAAAAACCAGTTGCAAGGCAACTGGTTTTTATTGCTCTTTATAGAGCGCTTACACTTGATTAACTAGTTTGACCAAATCTGGATTATGGACAATCTACATCAAGACTAAGTTAGTTATTCTACTGTGTGACAATCAGCACAATCAGTAATAGTTAGATCTGATGTGTGTAAATCAGTATCTAATTCGTGATGGTCAGTAAAACCATGACAATCATCACAAGTTGCGATGGTTGCTTCCATTTCTGTATGCTCTTCAACATTAATAGTATTGTGACAATCAACACAATCAACAGCAAAAGCAGAACCTGCAAACATAAGTGCAGCAATCATAGCTAAATATTTCATAGTAACTCCATCATCAGTTAAGGGGCTTTATCGCCCATGTTAAGTACCAAATATTATGGTCTTAACAAACCGCGCTTACTCAATGAACCAATATCTTAATGAAAATAAATCCGTTACTTTAAAACTAAGAACACTGAAAATTGGATAGCACATTTTAATTTGTCTTTGTAAAACAACTTAAGTTGCGTTACTTAAAGACCATCTTATCGATTTATGCTAATTGAAACTCAAAATTGGCTGCAAAGCTACCGTTTTACATTTTCTAGCGGAGTTAATTTTCAAGGTTGTGATCTGCTTAATAAAATTATAGAAAATTAAAATGTGTTAACCCTATCCGAGTTCAGAATTAACAGGGGGAAATTTTTGGAGAAAGCGGCTTAATCATTTAGGCGCGATAGATCTTAATCCATTTATCTGGTAGTGGATTAAGTAATGGCTGGAGCTGCGAAACATCATGATAAAGCCAGTTGTTAATCTCGGTAGACGGAATAAACAATGGCATGCGGTGGTGATACTGAGCGCATTTATCATTAGGGTTAATGGTAAGTGTAACCAGTTGATTTTCTTCAGGGTACAGTATGCCAGCCATAAACAATGGCTTATTAGCTGCGTGACTGAAGCGATACTTTTGTTTTTTAGTCTGGCGTTCATCGCGCCACTCAAACCAAGCACTACAAGGGATGATACAGCGCTGCTGTTTAAAGGCATTGGCAAAGGTTGCTTTGTCGGCCGCGGTTTCTCCTTGGGCATTAATAATGATTTTTTTAGACCAATTAGGTTTTATCCCCCAAAGGCTATTTATGACAGTTAAAGGCGGAATATTTGCCGAGTGACTTATTGTTGCAATTGCAGTGCTACTAGGGTCTGCGGCATTTATTGATGGGGTTGTTTCAGGGCAAGTACGAGTGATGCAGGTAACAGTATCTGTTGGGCGTAAATCAAGGTTTGTTTGTATCGACAGTGGCATATCAAACAAGTCATCAAGTGTTTGCTTCATGCCATCAAATAGCATTTCAATTCTGCCACACATCATTTCGGCCCCTTTTTATTTCCATTCACTTAAAGTAGCATTTTTTCCCATGAGTTTGACTAATGATTTGTGTCGAGTAGCTTTGAAAATTTGATTAAATAGCATTCTCGACTTTAAAAATTCAAACGAGCGTATAAATTTTTTAAAAATTTTTTGCTTCAGCGCACACGTGTAAGTTTATGAAATGCTGGTATTATTTTTTAAATGTTACTTTGTTGTTGTAATTATTGGGTTTATTTTTAATTAGAATGTTTGATCTAATTTAATTTTTGTGACGTAATGCACACTATTAGTCTGGTCTGATGAGTGTAAAACTATGAGCTTAAGAACAACATTTAAAAAAGTATTGCCAAGTATTTCGACGACAGAACAAGAAGCGTTAGATGCCGGAGATGTTTGGTTAGAAGGGTCTATTTATCAGGGCATTCCTGATTTTGCCGCCTTACGTGACATTCCTGGGGCAACGCTGTCAGCTGATGAGCAAGCTTTCCTCGATGGCCCGGTGCAAACATTAATCGAAATGGTTGATGATTTTGAGATTCAAAATGGTAAACACTTACCAGACAATATTCTTACTTACTTAAAAGAGAACAAATTCTTCTCTTTAATTATTCCTAAGTCTTACGGTGGACTTGAGTTTAGCCCTTATGCTAACTCAACTATCGTAGCGACCATTGCTGCTAAAAGTTCTGCGGTTGCTGTTACGGTCATGGTGCCTAACTCTTTAGGTCCTGGCGAGTTATTAATGCACTACGGTTTAGATAGCCAACGTGACTTTTGGTTGCCTCGTTTAGCTAACGGCCAAGAAATTCCATGTTTTGCGTTAACAAGCCCTGAAGCGGGTTCTGATGCTGGTGGTATTCCTGATATTGGTACCGTCACCATGGGTGAGTACCAAGGCGAGCAAGTACTGGGTTTATCAGTAACTTGGGATAAGCGTTATATCACCTTAGCGCCAATCGCTACGGTACTCGGTTTAGCGTTTAAAGTTGAAGATCCACAAGGTTTATTAGGTGGCAAAGAACAGCTTGGTATTACTTGTGCGCTTATTCCTAAGGCGCACCCTGGTGTGCAATTAGGTAACCGTCATGATCCTATGGGCTGTCGTTTTTATAACGGTACTACCCGTGGTGAGAATGTGTTTATTCCAATGGACTTTATTATTGGTGGTCAAAGCAACATAGGTCGCGGCTGGCAAATGCTGGTTAGCTGTTTAGGCGCAGGTCGGGGTATTTCTCTGCCGGCTTTAGGTGTTTCAGTTAGCCAATGTTCATTTAAGTCTTCTGCTGAATATGCCGCTGTGCGTGAACAGTTTGGTTTATCAATTGGTAAGTTTGAAGGTATTCAAGAAAAGCTTGCAGATATTGCCGGTAAAACTTACTTGCAAGAGGCGATGCGAGTGCTAACCACTGAAGGATTAGGTTTAGGCTTAAAACCTTCTGTAGTAACAGCTATTGCTAAGTATCACATGACAGAGCTTGGACGTGATGTTCTTGATTCTGCTATGGATATTCAAGCTGGTAAAGCGATTCAACGTGGACCACAAAATACCTTAGCATCAGGTTATGTGGCGCAACCTATTGCAATTACCGTTGAAGGTGCCAACATTCTAACCCGTAACTTGATGATTTTTGGTCAAGGGGTGATGCGTTGTCATCCTCACTTACAAAGTATGGTTGAATCAATTCATAGTGATGCAAGTGATGCTGATAAAACCTTTAACCGTATTTTCAGACAAACCGTAGGTTACAGTGTTGGTAATAGTTTACGCGCATTCAAATTAGGCGTATTGCCATTTACTGCTCCAGCTTCATCTGCATTGCCTGAAGTTATTGGTTACGAAAAATCAGTACACAAGCTTGCATCTAAACTGGCTGTTTATGCTGACTTCTCGTTGCTTGTATTAGGCGGCAAGCTTAAACAGGCTGAAATGATCTCAGCACGTTTAGGTGATGTAATGAGTTACCTTTATGCGGCGATGGCATCGATTCGTTTTTACGAGCAAAAAGTGTCAGCAGATGAGCGCACGCAAGCTAAGCCATACTTTGATTACGCAACTCGTTGGGCGCTATGTAAAGCTGAAGAAGCACTACTAGGCTTCCTAGAGAACTTCCCATCTAAGCCGACTCGTCAGTTCATGCGTTTAATCACCATGACTTACTCAGCTAAAATGCCAAAAGTGAATGATGATTTGGTCAGAGAGCTTGCCCATCAAGCCCAGCTTGATACCACATTTAAAAAGCAGTTAACTCATTTAATTAAGCCTGTTGCTGGTGATGGTAACTACATTAATGAGCAAGCTTACTTAGCTAAAATGGCATGTTTACCTATGCTAGCTAAAGTGAAAAAGGCCCTTAAACAGCGTGTATTTAAAGCTGGGGTTCGTTTCTCGTTAACACTGGATGCCGCGCTTGAAGCTAAGGTTATTACAGCCGATGAGCATAAGCAGCTGCAAGATTACAACTTAAAGCGTGAACGTGCGATCCGAGTTGATGAGTTTGATTTTGATATGAACATAATTACCGATAAAGCGGATTTAAAAATCGCTAACTAATATCGCTAAAATCAGCCTTGTTTAGGATGTTAAAAGCCGCTTTTAAGCGGCTTTTTTGCGTTTAGGGCTTATGTTGGCAAGATTAATGTTTGATTAATTGTCGATTAAATTGTAACCGGCTCACAATTTTGTATTAAAGCTGTATTTTAAGCGCGTCTTAATCATCAAAGTTTGATCTTAGTTCGTTTTTTGCTCAGCGCTAGGGCGTATAAATTAATGATGGTCACTAACTTTGTGGAGGAATAATGACTCGTGCTTATAACAGCAAATTGGCGTTAATACTCAAGGTGACTTTTATTTACTTGCTGCCCAGTGTTGGTCATGGTGCTGAGGCCATTGTAGGCGGCGTTGTGGGTTATGCCGATTATAGCGCTTCTTCTGTGGGGCTTTATGATACTCAAGAAAGTGGCATTAATTACCAATATCGAAGTAGCATTAAACTTAACCCCAGTAATCGACTCTATGGCGCTTATTCCTATAACTCTGATGATATGAATCAACATGAAGGGATTTTAGTGTCCTATGACAAACTATTTTCTATTGACGATGCACATCATATCAATTGGTTTATTGGGGCATCGGCGGGATTAAGTGGTAACCAAATTCAACTCACCAATTTAGATAGCAGTTATCAAGACAGCAGTAGCAGTTACGTTTTTGGTGGTCAAACAGGGCTATTGTTTGATTTAGGCCATGACTTTAGTTCTGAACTTGGTTTTCGCTATTTAAAACATAACTTCAGTTCCAGTGCTGGTAACGACAACAGTTTGTCATTGTCCCTAAATGATAGCGAGCAAGTGTATTTTGGCATTGATTTTCGTTTCTAGTCCTAGGGAAAATTTACGCTTGAAAAAGTTGGATAGAAAAAAGCCCGCTCAATACTCAATTGTTCGGGCTTTTTTATGTGGTGAAATCAACTTAGCAAGGTATTAGCTATTACTTTATCATTAAATAACGGGATTAATTTGCTGCTGAAGATGTGAATAGCTTGTAAACACGCCTGTGGTTAGGCATGTTAATACTCAGGAAATTAACTCATAAGAAGCAGGGAATTATGACAAGGTTTAATTCAAGACTCACAAATGCGCTTTCTAACAAAAAGCCTTATCAAAAAGCCTATAAACTGGGATTGCTGGTGAGTTTATGCAGCACACCATTTGCGCTTCAAGCAGCAGACTTTACCGTTATCCATGCCGGGGAGTTACTTGCTGTTGCAGGTGAAAAGCCGACAACTAAGCAATCGATAGTGATTAAAGATGGTCAAATCAGCGCCATCAACAGTGGCTATATTGAGCTTCCATCCAGCCAAATAACTGAAGCAGATACCCTTGAATATATTGACCTCAAAGACAGCTTTGTCATGGCGGGTTTAATGGATATGCACGTGCATTTACAAGGGGAGTTAGGGCCCAATAATGACAGCGAAGCATTACGCATGTCAGATGCCGATGTGGCAATGAAAAGTGCTTATTTTGCAAATAAAACACTGTTAGCTGGTTTTACCACAGTAAGAGATTTAGGCGCCAAGCCTGAGCAGATTTATGCGCTTCGTGATGCGGTTAACAAAGGCTGGTTGGCAGGCCCTCGAATTATTGCCTCAGGCGGCGTCTCTGTCACTGGTGGTCATGGTGATGTGGATGGGAAAAGCCCTGACTTACTGGATATGCTAACCTCTAAAACCATTTGTGATGGTCCCTTTGATTGCCGCCGTGCTACGCGTCGAGCGATAAAATATGGCGCTGATGTGATTAAGATTACCTCTACAGGTGGCGTGTTGTCAGATACCAATACTGGCACAGGCCAGCAGATGGCCAATGACGAGTTAAAAGAAGTCATTGATGCAGCGCATGCATTAGGGCGTAAAGTCGCCAGCCATGCCCATGCGGCTGAAGGGATTAATGCGGCTCTGAGAGCAGGTGTTGATAGCATTGAACATGGCAGTTACGCCAATAAAGAATCGATTAAGCTATTTAAAAAGTCAGGGGCTTACTTAGTGCCAACTCTGTTAGCGGGTGACACTGTGGTTCAAATGGCTAAAAGTGATGGCAACTTTATGTCTGAAGCAATTAAAGCCAAAGCGATTAGGGTCGGTCATGATATGCAAAACAACTTTGGTAATGCCTATAAAGCGGGGGTTAACATTGCTTTTGGTACAGATAGCGGCGTATCACGCCACGGCGATAATGCTAAGGAGGCTGTGCTGATGAGTCAGGCGGGGATGAGCAATCAAGATATCTTAGTCAGTGCGACCATTAACGCTGCTGACCTTATTGATATGAGCGATACTCTAGGCACGCTAGCACAAGGTAAGCATGCTGACATTATTGCAATGAAAGCGAGCCCCCTTGAAAGTATTGATGCCTTACTTGATATTCATTTTGTCATGAAATCAGGTAAAGTACATAAGCAATAACCTTGGCTAATCATTATCACCAAGGCTCCCGAAGGAGCCTTTTTAATGGATGGTTAATTTAGTCAACCCAATGCAGTACATCACGAATAATCGACCATCGCGGCACTGGTGTGGTTGCGCCTTTTCCTAGCATCCAATAATCATAAAATTGTTGCTGGTGGCCATCGACTCGGCGCAGTTTTTGCCAGTTATTAATGTAGTTTAATAGTGACTGATTAGGTTGGGCCACGGCATAAGCCACAGGGTAGCGATTTTTACCTTCTAAAATAGCAATGCCGTAACCTGGGAAGAATAATGTCCAAGCTGAACCTGCTTCAGCGCTGATCACCACCGCATCGTATTTGGGCGCTTTTTGCCTAAAGAAATCTTTATAACCGTCAATTTTAACAAAATTAATATGAGGCAGTTTTTTCTTGGCATCGGCAATTTTATCATCATGTTCAACATAGGCGATGGTGGTATTTTCCATTTCGAGAATGGACTCATCAGTTTTGAAGCTATTAACCCGATGATCTTGAGTGGCAATGGCGATGTTAAGCTCTAGCACTGGTTCGCCATAACTAAGCCTGTCCATTTGTTTGATATCCATTGACAGCCCCGACATGGCGACATCAAAATAGCCAGCCTGTAATGACGCTGCGAGCTTATCTTTTTTGAACGGGATAAACTCTACCTCGACTTTCAAGTCCTCCGCCAACTTAGTGGCCATTGCAATATCAAAGCCCACTAACTGGCCGGCATTATTGTAGTAACTAAAAGGCACATTACTGGGAATGTAACCGACTCTTAGTAAGCCACGTTGGCGAATGGAATGGACGCTGGCGATTGCTTGAGTGGGCGTTTTACCGATTTCAGGGTATTGGCGAGTCACTTTCGTGGGCACTTTGTCAGCCACTTTCATGTTGGCGATCACCTCACTGGTGATATCAGGGCTATGTATAAATAATCCCATACCTATGCGGCAAACAACAATCGTGATCGCTGTACTGGCTAAAAGCCCAACCGACATTTTAATTAATTGCGGTGGACGAATTTTCAGTGTCCCTTGGAATAAGCACACGGTTAATAAGGTGAGGGCGAAGAGATTCATCACTGCAGCAATAGAGTTGAACTTGCCAGTGATAAAGCCTGACATGACAAATAATTGGAATAAGTCAGAAGGTAGCTGCACTAAATCCAACATAAAAGGGATCGCGACATATACGCTACCAAATAAAGATAATAAGCCACTGACAGACAGTGATGGCATAGCGCTGATATCAACAGGGGTGCCATTAAACCAACCTGCAAAGTACACAAATAAGATAACGGTAAGTTTGCCTATGTTGGGGAAGGTAAATGCGATCGGCACCAAAATCTCAATTAAGGTTACACCATCTTCAGTTAAGTTATTATGCTCGCGCATAATTTGCTTACACTCTGAAATAATCACCGGAATAACAATAAAGATATTACCGGTTGCAAAGGCGGTGACTAAACTGGCTTTACTGATGTTAATCGCCTGCCTGTAAGTAATTGGCGTTAATGACGAAACTATCCAAGGTAGCACTGCAAATGTGAGCAATAAGCACAACGCAAAATAGCTAATTAGGTAAACCTGCATACTGGCAAATTCATCAACTCCCATAGTGCCAGCTGCCGATGCTGACATGGCAAAAATACCAATGGGCAACACTTTAACCAAGCCTTGGGTGATCCGAGAAAAGGCTTCTGTGATGGTATGCATGAAGGTTAACACCAGCTTTTTATTGTCGCCCTCCATACTAATTAACGCGAGACCCAAGGCAATACTGAATACCACCATGGCAGGAACATAGCCTTCCGCCATCGACTCAAACGGGTTTGAAGGAATATAGAGCTTAAAATAATTAATCGGCTGGGCAGGTTCGATAATACTGGTGCTGAAAAACGATGCTGATTCAATAAACGGAAAAGACAATGGCATTAACGCAGTGAGAACTAAACCGACTAACCACAGCAATAACATAATGGCGCCAGCGCGGCTAAAAATTAATATGGCCGTGCTTTTTTGCAGTTTGCCTATACCGCCAATAAGCGATACCACTATGTAAGGCAATACGGTCATTTGCATTAATAAAATAACGCCATTACCGATAGCGCTAAGCCAGCCTACGGACTCGCCAAAGAATATCCCCACAGCAAAGCCGACAAACATAGCCACTAGCATTTGGGTTGAACTGGTCATCGCAAGTAATTTTTTAAACACAGTTATGTTCCATTTATTATCTGGGCTTGAGGGTAAACTCACATTAACCGTTAGCAGGCTAATGTTTTGATAATGCTACAAAGTTGTTGCTCAAGTTTAATATTAACAGTGTTAGTTTGGATTAGGGATAATTTGTACAATAAATATCTTACTGAATTTATTTATATGCAGTGTTTTTGAAACGGCTAAAAAGCCACTGTAAATACAGTGGCTTTAAAGGGGAAGGGGGGGAGTTTCAATACAGATATTCAGAGGCTTAATGTGTCACTGGTATCATTAAAGCGGTTTTAATTTGCCTTTAGCGTCATTAATACACTGGTAACCTTTACCGCGCATGAAGTCAGCGAGTTCTGTTTCAATACGCTTAAAGCAAGCTTCACCTTCTTTTTCAAAACAGGTCGCGATTTGTACCGCATCAGCACCGGCGAGTAGGTATTCAAAGGCATCGATTCCGGTTTTTATCCCGCCAACGCCAATGATTTGTACGTCATCATCCAGCAGTTCACGAAAGGCGCGCACATTGGCTAAACCGACAGGTTTAATATAATCACCACACAAACCACCAAAGCCGCCTTTAGGCTTGATTATGGGTTGCTCAGTGTACGGGTCGATAACTAAAGTGTTGCCGATTGAGTTAATGCAGGTGATAAATTTTACTGGATATTTTTTGATGACATTGGCTGCTGCCACAAAATGTGACATATCAAAATAAGGCGCCAGTTTAATCCCAATTGGTTTATTGCCTAGCGCTGTTAGGGCAGCGAGTGCTTTGTCAGTTTGTTCAAAGTCATAGGCGACCTGCGCTTTACCGGGGATATTAGGGCAAGAGAAGTTAACTTCAATTAGGTCAACATCACTGTTTTGAAAGGCGCTGACCATTTCAATATTATCTTCAATGCTAAAGCCTGAAATGCTTACAACAACAGGTTTACCTAATGCTTTTAATTGAGGCACCATTGCTAAATAAGCTTTATAACCTAAATTGGGTAAGCCCATCGATTGAATCGAACCTAATGGTAAATCTTTATAGCGTGGCTCAGGATTGCCTTCGCGCGCTTCCATGGTACAAGATTTAGTGACCACAGCAGCCGAATGAGATTGGGCAATCGTGTGCAGTTCACCCCAAGTGGTGCACTTGGGGCCAGAGGCATTCATTAAGTAACTGTCTAAGCTAATACCAGCAATTTCAGTGGATAAATCGATGTTCATGAAGCGTCCTCTTGGTGGAATAAACAATAAAAAAGCATATGTAAATTGCGAGGTAGTTTATGCAGCGGGACAATAGAGGTATTGATTAAAAACAATAAATATGACAAATGTGTGATTATTTTTTAAGAGTGTTAACTAGAGCGCATAAATGCTGCTGTTCTTTATGCGCTGTTCTTTATACCACCGAGTAAGGCAGCGATGAACTGTTGCTGTTAATCGCCACTTACGTTTATAGCTATTTTAATTTGTAAATGACCTCAACACGCTCCTCGACACTGACTTGACCGTATTGATAGCTTTCGGCCGTGTCACTTTGCATTGCCGCCATACGCATCATCACAGGTTGTACCGGCTGCTGAGTTAAGTAACGGATTTTCCAAACACCATCAAGCTCACGCTCAAACCCTTGGGCCAATGATTGGGCTTTTTGTTTGGCATCTTTAATAGCGGCTTGTCTTGCTTGTTCAATCGCTGCAGTTTCGTTTGATGATTTCAAACTGATATTTTGCACCTGATTAATGCCTTCTTCTAATGCGGAATCTAAAATGTCATTAAGCTTAGGCAACTGCTTGATGGTAACAATCACTTGTCTGTTAGCGCGGTAACCCACTAACTCTTTGGGTTGTTTCGAGGGGTAATGGTATTGCGGCTGAATGCTCAAATTAGCGCTAGATATCGCATTTTTATCGACTCCAGCATCCTTGAGTCGCTTGATGAATTTAGCGACGGCTTGATCAACAGCGACTTTAGCTTGCTTAGCATCATCTTTAGTTAGGCTGACTTGAACTGAAATTACCGCCATATCAGGGGCTATTTTTAAATGGCTCGTACCAACCGTTTCAATATGTGGAAAATTATAGTCAGCAGCAATAGCATTTTGAGACAGTGAACCAAATAGTAATCCTGTTGCTAGCAAACCATTCATTAAGGTTGTTTTTATAATGCGATGTGTTGATGTTGTCATGTCGTGCTCCAAACAATAAATGAGGTTGGTAGTAACCTTGTTATAGCTATAAACGAGAGCAAATTTGAAAAGGGTTAATTTATTGAATTTTATTTTTGACGCGATAAAACCTAATTAAGAAAAGTCAGTTTTTAATAAGCACTTTTTAGGCGTTTGGCGTTTAATGCAAAATATAGGCGTAAAAAAGCCTAGTTAAATTAATCGCTAGGCTTTTAGGTTAGGCATATTAAAAATGATTGCGGCGTTATTCTACTCGCTCACCATCAACCCAAGTTTCCAGCACCTTAGTTTTCCAAATATCTTCAGGGTTAATAGCAAAGATATCTTTATCAATCAGAATAAAATCTGCTTTACGCTTAGGGACAAGTTGGCCAATCATTTGCTCTTGATGGGCGGCAAAAGCGGCGTGGGTGGTAAATGTGGCTAATGCTTCGGTTAAATTCATGCTTTCGCGGCGATACCAGCCATCAACAGGTTGATTGTCGTGATCTTGACGAGTTACCGAGGCGTGCAGGCCATAAAAAGGATTTGGCGACTCAATGGGGAAGTCAGAGCCTGCGGCAATAATCGTATTGGCATTAAGTAGCTTACGCCAAGCGTAGGCGCCTTTTATACGGGCATTACCAATTCGGTCTAATGCCATGTTTTTATCACTTGTGGCATGGGTTGCTTGCATTGATGCGATAACATTGAGTTGCGCAAAACGTGGAATATCGGCTAATTGCAACACTTGGGCATGTTCAATTCGATGGCGTAAATGACGGCTGTTACTTGCGGCGATATTGGCTTGGTAGTGATCCAACACTATTTGATTGGCATTATCGCCAATGGCATGGGTATTGACCTGAAAGCCTGCATCCATCGCTTGTTGAATCGTATCGCCCAACTCTTTTTCAGAATAGAGCAATAAACCTTTATGGCCAGCTAAATCGCTATAGTCTTCAATCAATGCAGCGCCGCGACTGCCAAGGGCGCCGTCGGCGGATATTTTTACGCTGCTGATGTGTAATTTATCTGAGCCTGAAGCCATCGGCCCTGCCTGCATCATCTTGTCAAATTCAGGGTCTTGAGCATCTATCATGGCGTACACGCGAATTGGCAGTTTATCGGCATAATCAAGTGCCTGATAAGCCGCGATAGTGTCACTGCCAATACCTGCATCATGGACACTTGTTAATCCCTGCTTAGCCAGCGAAGTAAGAGCTGTTAGCAGTATTTCTTGTTGCTCGTCGATAGAAGGTTGTGGGATTTTAGTAGTGATCAGGCTCATGGCATTATCAATAAATCCCCCTGTCGGCTGACCATCAGCATATTTGATAATTTCACCACCTTCAGGGCTGGTGGTGGCAGAGCTAATACCAGCGATTTTCATCGCAGCGCTATTTGCCCAGCCAGCATGGCCATCAATGCGAACTAACCATACAGGGGTATCGGGAAAGACTTTATCCAGTGATGCAGCCACGGGAAAGTTTTGTTGTGGCCATAACACTTGGTTCCAGCCGCGTCCTTGTATCCATTGCATTGTTGGTTGTAATTGCCTAAATGCTACAACAGTTTCAACGGCTTGTTGTTCAGTCACGCTGCCACGTAACTGGGCTCGCATCAGGCTTAATCCATAGCTTAAAACATGACCATGCGCATCGATAAGGCCTGGTAGTAAGGTTTTGCCTTGTCCATCAATTCTTACAATACTGGTGTTAGTACTGTAGGGAAGATGTTCATTTTCAAGGTAGATTTTTTCAATGACATCGCCGTTAAATTGTAATGCCTTAAACTCAACTAATTTACCATTACTGACAGTGTAGCCATTGATATTATTGATAAGTTTACTTTGGGCAAGGCTTGTTAACGGGGGAAGGCAAAGGCAAGTAAGTAATAGTAATTTATAGTTCTTAAGCATGATTAAACCGGTCCATGTTCTTATTATTTGTGTTTTTAGCGTATCTTAAATACAAAATGCCACACTGTTACCAAAATGTTAACTGCTTTGTTTTGAAAAGAGACCTTTGACTCTAGGGCTGTAGCACTTTGGTGGTTAATATTCATCTCGAAAGCGCAATGCTCCCTCTTTATTTAGTAGGCAGTTGGCTAAACCTTGAATATCGATGGTTGCGATGAACTGGTATACTTTAAATTATGTAATAGGTTAATATATAACAATATTTATATTAATTAACCTTATCGGTTTCAGTGAATTCCAACGCCAATGTCTTTTATGGCAAAGAGCTTCGAGAACTGAATAAAATGAATCGAATGTGATTTTGACAACTGTTTGGGTGTGCTATGGATTATGTTGCTTTATTTTTGGTGCTGGTTGGAAGCATCGGGCTGGTGTTATCGTTACGCCCAGCTTATGCCATCTGTGCTTATTCTCAGTTTAGTAATAAAGGCTGGTTGACGCTGTTATTGTTAATTGGATTATTTATTGTCAGTTACCTCAGTTATTTATCTTTATTATTTAGCTCTACCAGTGAGATTGATTTTATACAATTAGTGGTGGCTGGTATTTTCTTCGCTGGCGGCGGGTTTGTGTACTTGGTGACGAACCTAAGTAAGCAAACAATTATGGATATTGATGTGTTATTGCAGCAAAAGCACCATCAAGCGAACCATGATTTGTTAACCACATTAGCCAATCGTCAGCACTTTTATCGCCATATGGATCAAATGTTAGCGCTAAAAAGTGAAGGTTTTTATTGCTTAATGTTAGACATTAACAATTTTAAAATGATTAATGACACGTTTGGGCACCCAGAAGGGGACCGAATTTTAACAGTGATTGCCCAGCGGATCTTGCAAGTCGTACCTGAAAATAGCTTAACGGCCCGTATTGGCGGTGATGAATTTGCGATTATTATTCCTGATACCGCCACTCTGAATATTTCTGATGTGGCGAAAGATATTGAAACTGCACTATTAATTGACATTCCTTGTGCTGGACATTTGATTGTCATTGCCGCCAGTATTGGAATTTCTCAGTATCCAGAGGATGGGCAAGATAGCAAAACCTTAATTAAGTATGCCGATATCGCCATGTATCACGCAAAAAAGAATGAAATGCCCCATCAGTATTATCAATCTCATCTACCGACAACCACACTACCTGAATCTGTTTTAGATGTTGAAAAGAGTTAAGGGATCATTATTCTTAAAACTAGAATCGCGAGTGGTGAATATCGCTCATTCTGAAGAACCTAGGGCTCCTATTAACCAGATATGTATTTATCAAGGTTTTTAAATTATTGCGGTTTTTTGTTGTTAAGGCTTTAATTGGATTAAATCTACCCGCTCAAGCTGATTTGCTCTCACATTGTGGTTAATGAACTGCTATTCTAGTGACGAGATCATTGATAGAGAATTACTATGGAAAAATCAGCTTTTTTAGATGCCATGGGCGTAACCCGTTGGCGCAGCGCTGATAGCCAAGGCAAGCCGTATTTAATTATTCATGATGACGGTGATGATATTAGCCAGCATAGTTTGGTTAAAAGCGTGTTGTCGCTATTACATATTGATGAGTCACAATGTGAGTTTGATACTGAAATGGTCAAAGGCATGCAGGTGATTTGGGATATGCGCAAAATGCGCGTCCGTCCACGAGTGGCTTGGATTATTACCGATCCTATTGAGGCGTTATTGCAAGGCCATCAAGGTAAGAGAGACCTGTGGCAACAGCTTGGTTTGCAGCTTGATAAAACGGCTTCGATTGATACAGATAAGTCAGCTTAGAATTTAGTTACTGACATTGACGATATAAAACAGTGATTATTTAAAGCTTCGATTATTTAAAGCTTCGATTATTTAAAGCTTCGATTATTCAAACTTCCACTATTGAAGAAACCTTATGACTTCAGCTTCTCCTCAAACAAGTTTAACAATTTCGTTATTATCTCCTGAAAACACAGCTGCAATGTTTGAAATTGAGTCTGCTGCACATTCTCACCCTTGGAGTTTAGCAAGCTTAGAAGACTGTTTTGGCCGCTTATATCGCGTTTATGGAGTCTTTGATAAAGATGAGCTTATTGGTTTTGCCATTGTGCAGCAAATTGTCGATGAGCTGACGTTATTAGATATTTGTATTGCGCCGAATCAACAAGGAAAGGGTCTAGGAAAGCAGCTACTTAATCATGTTATCTATGATGCTAAAGTGAAACAGGCAGTGGTGGTGATGTTAGAGGTTCGACAGTCTAATCTTGCTGCAATTGGCTTGTATAATACATTAGGTTTTGTTGAAGCAGGTCGCCGCACGGGTTATTACCCAAGCGTAACTGGCCGTGAAGATGCTATCTTGATGGATTACAGGTTATTGCCAGAATAAATGACTGAATGAATCATATGCTGAGTAAATTAATATTGTTAAACCAATAAAGAGCGTTAAATGAGAGAGTCGTTAAGAGCCAAAATAATCCAAGTGTGCGATAAAAAAATTGCCGCCAAAGGCGATAATGTTGGTTTATCATTTTATGCCTTTTTTGCCAATAAGAACGATGACCCGATATTATTGATGGAAGCTGCGACTTGGTGGATTGAAACTCATCAACTTGATCATTTCGTTAAAGCCCATGTGATTAAAGCAATGGTTCAAGCTGGTAAGTAATACTATTAATAACAGACATTAAAAACGGCGCTCTAGGCGCCGTTTTAGTCTCTTAGGAAGCAAATAAAGCTTACTTCACTTCTTTACCTTGCGCTTGTAAATCCGCATGGTAGCTTGAACGTACAAGCGGGCCACAGGCTGCATGGGTAAAGCCAATCTCGTCAGCTAATGCTTTTAGCTCATCAAACTCTGCTGGTGGCACGTAACGCTCAACCGGTAAGTGGAACTTACTTGGTTGTAAGTATTGACCTAAGGTTAACATCTCGACGTTATGAGCACGTAAATCACGTAATACATCGGCGATTTCTTCGTTTGACTCCCCTAAGCCCATCATTAAACCTGACTTAGTTGGAACATCAGGGTGACGGTCTTTAAAGCGTTTTAGTAAATCCAATGACCACTGGTAATTTGCCCCAGGGCGCGCTTTACGGTAATGCATTGGCGCTGTTTCAAGGTTGTGGTTGAACACATCTGGTGGCTCAGTGGCTAAAATATCTAAAGCGGCGTCAATACGGCCACGGAAATCAGGCACTAAAATTTCAATTTTAATTTCAGGATTTAAGATGCGGATTTCACGAATACAATCAGCAAAGTGCTGTGCGCCGCCGTCACGTAAATCATCACGATCTACAGAGGTGATCACCACATATTTAAGCTTCATATCTTGAATGGTTTGCGCGAGTTTCTTAGGCTCAGCTGCATCAGGCTTTAGTGGACGGCCGTGGGCAACATCACAAAAAGGGCAACGACGAGTACAAATCGCCCCTAAGATCATAAAGGTGGCAGTACCGTGGTTAAAGCATTCAGCAAGGTTAGGGCATGAGGCTTCTTCACATACTGAGTGCAAACCGTTTTTACGCAGTGCTGATTTTATATCAGTAATTCGCTGGTTTGATGCAGGGAGTTTTACTCTTAACCAATCTGGTTTACGCAACATGGTTTCACGTTCAGATGGAACCACTTTAACAGGGATACGCGCGACTTTTTCAGCATCACGCAATTTAACACCGGGTTGTAATCTTTCAGGCCTATTCATTTTATTCTGCTAATCCTTGATGATGTACAAGTTCTTGGTAGCCTAATACTTGGCTTAATGTTTGAATCAGTTTATCGCCAGCTTCAGTCACGGTTTGTGGGCCGCCTAAGGCTTTGCATTGCACCATTTCAAGTCCGGCATAACCACAAGGATTAATGCGCAGAAATGGTGCTAAATCCATATCGACGTTGAGGGCAAGGCCATGAAAAGAGCAGCCTTTACGAATGCGTAACCCTAATGACGCGAGTTTTCGCTCGTCAACATAGACACCGGGTGCATCTGCTTTGGCGTAAGCATTGACATCGTACATGGCGAGCATATCAACGATGCTTTGCTCGATATTATTCACTAATTGTCTCACACCGAGTTTACTTCTTTTTATGTCAATGAGTGGATAGACAACCAGTTGGCCGGGGCCGTGATAAGTGACTTGTCCGCCGCGATCCACTTGGATCACTGGGATATCGCCAGGATTGAGAATGTGTTCACTTTTGCCTGCTTGGCCTTGGGTGAATACCGGTGAATGTTCAACTATCCATAGCTCGTCGTTGCTGTCACTGTCGCGATTGTCAGTGTAACTTTGCATGGCATGCCAGACCGACTCGTAATCTTGGCGGCCAAGATGCCTGATATGTAACGTCTGAGTTTGCAAGGGCAAGCTCTCCCTCAAAAAAGTTGGCTTATTATACGCACCTATCACTGAAATAACATCAAAGTGATAGGTGGATCACGTTTTATACCATTTTGAGCGGTGTTAAAGTACGCGGTTTACACCTTCAATTGCAGCAAGATCTGTATAAACTTGCTCAATATGTTCTTTACTGGTAACAGTAATACGAATTGATACTGCGTAGTAGGTGCCTTTGCTTGATGCTTTGACTGTTGGCGCATAATCGCCAGGTGCGAGTTTTTGCGCTACAGCAACGATGCGATCAGCTAAGGTATCGTCAGCATTACCGATGACTTTGAATGGGCATGAATTTGGAAAATCCATTAGTTCGCCAAAGTTTGTTTCTAACATGTGTTTGCTCTCTACGGTTGAATGCGCCTGTTTGTAGATATTACAGCAGGTACAGTTGAAGCTGTTATCACTTCTATATGGGGTAATTATACTGTAATACAAGTCTGCGAGCAGCGTTTGATGGTCATTTTTACTGCGCCATTGTAATTTATTACCTAAGGCGTTAGTTTTGCGCTGCTGCTTCGATAACAATAAAGCCACCCGAAGGTGGCTTTATTGTAGATATCAGTTTGTTTAACTGACCATTTTGCTAATTATTTAGAAAATAGCTTAGCTTATTATTCACCAAACCAGCCTTCAAACATTTGCTTGAAGTAATCCATCAATTTGCTAAACCAGCTGCCTTCATTGACTTCATTTAAAGTGACTAATGGGAATTGAGCTATGTCTTTGCCATCTAATTGGAAGAAAACACGGCCAACAGTTTCGCCTTTCGCTAACGGCGCCGTTAGTGGCTTAGTTAGCTCAAAGTTTGCTTGTAAGTTTTTAGCTTGACCGCGATTAATGGTAATAGGCGTGTCGGTAACGACACCTAAATCAACCGTTTCACGATCACCATACCAGATTTTTTGGGTAACAAAGGTGTCGCCAGCTTTATATGGGGTAATGGTTTCAAAGAAACGGAAACCGTAGTTAAGCAGCTTTTTGCTTTCAGCTTTACGGGCTGACTCGCTGTTAGTACCCATCACCACGGTAATGAGACGCATACCGTCATTGGTCGCTGAAGACACTAAGTTGTAACCCGCACCTGATGTATGGCCAGTTTTGATGCCGTCAACATTAAGGCTGTTATCCCACAATAGGCCGTTACGGTTATATTGTTTAATGCCGTTAAAGGTGAAAGATTTTTCTGAATAAACACGGTATTCATCTGGCACATCACGAATTAACGCTGCGCCTAGCAATGCCATATCATAGGCGGTGGTTTTGTGATTATCAGAATCTAAACCATGTGAGTTTTCAAAGTAACTTTGGGTCATGCCCAGTTGCTTTGACCATGAGTTCATTAAGTCAACAAAGCCATCTTCGGTGCCGGCGATATGTTCTGCCATTGCCACACAGGCATCGTTACCTGATTGAATAATAATGCCGCGGTTTAAATCTTCGACCGTGACAGTTTTACCCACTTCAATAAACATTTTTGACGAATCTGGGAAGTTTTTAGACCAAGCTTTTTTACTGATGGTTACTTCATCATCTAAAGAAATATTACCGACTTTAACTTCATGACCAATAACATAACTGGTCATCATTTTAGTTAAGCTAGCAGGGTTAAGTGATTCATAGGCATTGCTTTCAGCAATCACGCGCCCTGAATTGTAATCCATTAGAACATAAGCTTTAGCGGCGACAGTCGGCGCATTAGGCATAACCATAGGTGCATTAGCTGCGTTGGCTGCTTGAGATGAAAAAGATACCGCAGAAAGCAACAGCAAAGATTTTAGGGGAGTGTTAACAATATTCATCATTAAATTGGCACATCTCTGGTCAATGTAGAAGGTGACGTCGTTTAGGGTTTATTTTTAACTTACCGTGTTTGATGTGCTAGTGAAAGCACCAACAAACGCATTTATCAAAAATAGCATAAAAACCAAGCAAGATTATTACTTTAAAGCATCTTTAGTAGGTTTAAATGAATAAACGACATAATTAAAAACATTATATCATTAGTCGCTGACAATTTGACATTAAGCTTCATTAACATAAATAAACTGTCAGGCAGGCTAATTTATTATTTTTCAAAAACTGGTTATTTTTTAGGGTACATCATATAGCTATTAGGGTGGCCATCTTGTTTTAGCTGCACTAATACTTTATTCGCTAAATAACGCTGTCCAATTGGCCCGAGTTGTAGGCGATAAAAGCCATTAGCCGCTTCAACTTTTGCCGGCACTTGGTACTTTTGTTCAAGCTCTTTTGCCAGCACATTAATCCGCAGCAGATCTTTAGAGGCCACCACTTGAATAAAATGCACGCTGGAGTCTTTTAGTTCATCTAGTGCCATTGATTCTGGTGACTCAATATGAATGGCTTCAATGCTGACTTTAGCGGTGCCTTGCTGCAACATACCAATTTTGTAGGCCGCTGCGTAGGATAAATCAATGATGCGCCCTTCATGGAATGGGCCACGATCATTGACTCTGACAATCACTTGTTTGTTATTAGCCTCATTAGTGACTCGCACATAACTTGGTAATGGCAAGGTTTTATGGGCTGCTGACATGGAGTACATATCATAGGTTTCGCCGTTTGATGTTAGGTGACCATGAAACTTTGACCCATACCAAGATGCGCCGCCCGTTTGTTTAAAACCTTTCGCGCTCGACATCACCTGATATGACTTGCCGCGCACAGTATAGTTTTGCTGGTTTCCTTGGCGACTATAGGGCTCATACTTTGGGTGGGCATCTTCAACCTTACTGACATCGGGGGCACTTTTAGGGGCGCGATCATCTTTGAGCTGATAGCGGTCATCTTGGCTAGTTGGCGTCGGTGAACTTGAACACGCAGCCAATGCACCGCACAACCCAACCACGGCGAGACTAATGAGTGACTTTTTTAGCATGTCATATTTAATGTGACAGTTTATTTGACCGTTCATGTGAGTGCGCATCTTATTTTTTGTCATGTGCAGGGGCTGCACCTGAGTGGTACGCAGCTGCTAATTGCTGGCTAAATTGATATACCGCCATGGCATATAGTGGGCTGCGATTGTAGCGGGTAATCACATAAAAGTTATTAAGCCCTAACCAGTAGTCTGTTGCTTTGGGTTGCTCAAGTTTGATCAGTAATGCAGATTGCGAAGCATCAATATCTTTGGCAACCGCTAGGGATAAACTTGGGGTCAAGATATCAGCCACAGTTTGTGTCGGCTTGCCTTTAAGCCATACCTTGGCTTTAGGCGCGGTTTCAACGGTGTGATTTAATTTAAGGGCAACAGGTGCGCCTTTTTTCCAGCCGTGTTGGTGGAAATAATTAGCAACACTACCAATAGCATCCGGCTTACTATTCAATAGATCTCGGCGGCCATCACCGCTGAAATCAACCGCGTAGTGACGATAGCTTGAAGGAATAAACTGGCCATAACCCATAGCGCCAGCGTAAGAGCCTTTAAGATTGTCATTATCTAATTGCTCTTCTTTAATTAATGACATCAGGTTGCCAAATTCTTTCCTGAAAAAGGTGGCTCTAGGAGGATAGTAAAAGCCTAATGTATACAGCGCATCTTGTACTTTATAGTTACCCATGTAGCCGCCGTAGTAGGTTTCGATACCGATAATGGCAACAATGATTTGCGGGTCAACTTGGAATTTTTCTGAGGCCTGCTTGATGGTTTCAGCATTTTGTTGCCAAAAGGCTAAGCCTTTTTCTAAACGGGAGTCAGTTAAAAAGATGGGATAGTATTGGTGCCAAGGTTTGGCTTCCCAAGGTTTGGAAATAGCATCAAGTACGGCTTGATTATGATTAGCAGATGATAAGAATTGCTGAACTTCTTGTTCGGTAAAGCCCTTGCTCACTTGTTCAGTGATAAAAGCCTGTTTTAGTGCGCTAACTTCTTGCTCTGTTGGCGGCGTTGGCGCCGCAAAAAGTGTTGTTGAACTGAGAAGTAATGCCAGCGCTGTTGCGATTTTAGTTGTTATTTGCATTTAAGGTCCTGTGTAATTGGACTACCGCTAAGTGATGTCAATTCAGCTGTGCGGCAGTTTTCCTTATTAAGTTATTTCATTAGGTTTGGCTGGGATTACCTATCCACAAAGCGTCTATGGGTTTGAATACTCATCAGAATGCCAAAACCTATCATCAATGTCATCATCGAGGTGCCGCCATAACTGATTAAAGGTAAGGGCACTCCCACAACAGGTAAGATGCCAGATACCATACCAATATTGACGAAAATATAAACAAAGAAGGTTAAGGTAATACTGCCTGCCAGTAAGCGAGCAAAGGAGGTTTGCGCTCGCGATGCGATAACCAAGCCGCGGCCGATGATATACATATACAGGGCAAGTAACAGTAAACTGCCGATCAGGCCAAACTCTTCACCGATAACAGCAAAGATAAAGTCGGTATGGCGCTCTGGTAAAAACTCAAGTTGTGATTGTGAGCCTTGCAGCCAGCCTTTACCCCATAGACCACCTGAGCCAATGGCGATTTTCGATTGAATAATATGATAACCCGCGCCGAGAGGGTCGCGCTCAGGATCAAACAAGGTCATCACCCTAGTGCGCTGATAGTCGTGCATTAAGAAGTACCACAGTACCGGTAAAAAGGCTAAAACCGCGGTCACACAACTGCCGACAATTACCCAGCTCATGCCTGATAAAAACAGCACAAAAATCCCCGAAGCGGCGACCAAAATTGAGGTGCCTAAATCAGGTTGCTTAGCAATCAGTAACGTAGGAATTAGCAGAATAACCAAACCACCGGCTAAATAACGTTTTTTCGGTGGTAGCGGAAATTTACTGATGTACCACGCCATAGTAATAGGGAAGGCGAGTTTGATAAGTTCTGATGGCTGAAACTCCATAAAGCCTAAGTTTAGCCAGCGCTGTGCGCCCTTATTAATGGTGCCAAAAAAGTGTACCCCAAGCAGTAGGATGATACCTGCCACGTAAATAGGTAAAGCCCAGCGCCTGAGAATTTCAGGGTTTATTTGGGCAAAGATAAACATGACAAATAATGACAAGCCAAAGCGGGTTAATTGCCTTTCCATCATGGCAAAGTCTTCACCGCTGGCAGAATAAATCACAAACAAGCCAAAAATCATTAGCGCGAGTAGGCCCAACAATAAC
The DNA here is from genome assembly GCF_041469265.1 of Shewanella sp. 10N.286.51.B2. NCBI lineage: Bacteria > Pseudomonadati > Pseudomonadota > Gammaproteobacteria > Alteromonadales > Shewanellaceae > Shewanella > Shewanella sp. 10N.286.51.B2. The sequence goes on along the minus strand of NZ_JBFRKH010000007.1, from coordinate 19,448 downwards.
GGTAAGTCTATGTGTAGTTTTTGCCAAATAGTCTGTTTGTGTGGGTGGTGTGAGGTATTCATTGTTCCACCATCCATTGATCTCGTAACATGTATTCATCCAATAGCGCCCGGGCGACAGGTCCAGCATTGACTCCGCCCCAGCCAGCATTTTCAATAACCACCGCGAGAACAATCTTAGGGTTTTCATAAGGCGCGTAGGCAATAATTAAGGCGTTATCTCGTAAAAACTCTGACACGGTATCAGCATCGTATTTTTCATCTTGGGCAACACTAAATACCTGCGCAGTACCGGTTTTCATTGCTGCGGTATATTTGGCATCAGTAAAGCGAGACTTATCAGCCGTTTTTCGCATCGCTTCGTTAATGATTTCCCAGTTATTATCATCGTTTAATTTTATTGGTTCACGCTCATCAATCGGGGTATCGATTTTAGCGGTGTCATCTTTAAATGATTTTAATAAATGCGGCGTATAACGGGTGCCGTGATTGGCTAAAATGGTGGCGGCATTAGCAAGCTGTAATGGTGTTGAGGTCCAGTAGCCTTGACCAATACCCACCGAAATCGTATCACCAATATACCAAGGCTGATTGTAACGCATGCGCTTCCAATCTTTTGATGGCATGATGCCGTTAGCTTCTTCGTAGATATCAATGCCACTTGATTCGCCAAAACCAAATTGGTTCATGAAATCAGCAATCTTATCGACACCGACTTTATAGGCTAAGTCATAAAAGAAGGTATCACAGGAGTCCATGATGGCACTGTATACATCAACCCAGCCGTGGCCCCAGCGTTTCCAGTCGCGGTATTTACGTTCGACATTGGGGATTTGCCAAAAGCCTGGATCCCAGATGCGGGTTTTTTCGCTAATGGCTTTTTGTTCTAAGCCCAGTAGTGCAATATGCGGTTTTACTGTTGATGCTGGTGAGTATTGGCCTTGGGTTGCACGGTTGATAAGAGGGCGTGATTTATCGTTTAGTAGTGCGTTATACGCCTTGCTGCTAATACCGTGAACAAATAAATTAGGGTCATAACTTGGGCTTGATACCATCGCAAGTACGCCGCCATCTTGTGGATCGATTGCAACCACTGAGCCGCGGCGACCATCTAATAGTTCCATAGCTTTTTGCTGTAGTTTTAAATCTAAGGTGAGGTAAATATCTTGCCCAGGCGTTGGCGGGGTCACCTTCAAGGTGCGGATCACGCGGCCACGGTTATTCACTTCTTCTTCAAGGTGACCAGGGGTGCCTAATAATAGGCTCTCATAGAACTTTTCAATCCCCTGTTTGCCAATATCATTAGTGGCGGCGTAATTTTTCCAGGTACCCGATTTTTCAAGAGATGCGCGATCACGGGTGTTAATTTTACCCACATAACCCAATACGTGAGTCATCAAATCTTCATAGGGATAATGGCGTTTAAGGCCTGCTTCGACTCTAAAACCGGGGAATTGATGTTGGTTAACACTGAATGCGGCAACTTGCTCTTCAGTTAATCGGCTTTTGATGGTTAATGGTTTAAAGCGGCGATGATAACGTAATCTTTCAGTGATACTTTCACGCTCTTCTTCAGTAAGGGCAATAACCTCATTGAGTTTATCTAGGGTCGCAGTAATATCTTTAGACTTTTCTGGGATGACTTCTAGGGTATAAAACGGCTGGTTTTCAGCAAGCAGTTGGCCGTTACGGTCGTAGATTAAGCCGCGACTCGGGGCTACGGGCACAACGCGGATACGGTTGTCATTAGAGCGGGTTTCATAATCAGTGTATGAGACAACTTGCAGTTGATAAAGGTTAGACAGTAAAACACTGATGAGAATAAACACGCACAGGAAAGTGAACAAAGCACGACGTTTGAATAGCGACGCCTCGGCAGCGTGGTCGTGCATGGCAATGCGCTTTTTTGGCGACACTTAAGCTTTCTCCGATGAGATTCAGGCTAATAAATTCAGATTTGTTATATTAGCTGAATTAGCTTTGCTTTTACCAGAGCCTTGACCAATAAGGTTTACTCTCTATGGTAGGGGTGGTTGTTATTTATACTCCATGCTCGATAAAGGCTTTCGGCAACCAGTACTCGAACTAATGGATGGGGCAAAGTGAGGGCGGATAAACACCAGCTTTGGCTTGCAGCAGCTTTGCATGCTGGCGCAAGACCTTCAGGACCGCCAATCAATAAACTGACATCACGGCCATCAAGCTGCCATTTGCTGAGTTGCTCGGCAAGTTGTGGGGTTTCCCAGTTCTTACCAGGCAAGTCTAGGCTTACAATGTGATTGCCTTTGGGTACTGCTGCTAGCATTAGTTCGCCTTCTTTTTGAAGAATGCGTGCTATATCAGCATTTTTACCGCGCTTTCCTGCGGGGATCTCAATCAACTCTAACGCCATATCACGAGGAAAACGACGTTGGTATTCTTCAAATCCGCGGGTTACCCAATCTGGCATCTTGGTGCCAACAGCAATCAGTTGTAACTTCATTATGCGTTGTTTTCAGACCATAGTTTTTCTAGATCATAAAACTCACGTGTTTGGTCTTGCATTACATGTAAGATTACGCCACCTAGATCAACCAGTACCCATTCACTGCTCTCACGACCTTCAACACCTAATGGTTGTAAGCCTGCAGTTTTAGATTCAACGATCATATTTTCCGCAATTGCGCGAACGTGTGTTTTTGATGTGCCAGAGCAAATAACCATAAAATCAGTGATTTGTGATTGTTCTGCAACGTCTAATACCACAACGTCTTTGGCTTTCAGGTCATCGATTTTATCGATAACAAAATCTTTTAATTCCGTGCTCTGCACGTCACTTACCTCGATATATAAAAATAACGGGGCATTATACGCAAAATACCTATGCGAGCGCAATTGAAGCTGAAATTGATTTTAACAGCAGCGATTTTTGAGGCGGGAATTACGAGGGGTTAACGGTAAAGTTGATGTTGTAAAATATAGGCTTGGATGCACGCTGGGAGTTTTTTATTTAATGAGCCTTTTGCTAATTTCAAAGAGCCATCAGCGGAAAAATGAGTGCTTTGTGCGAGTAGTTTAGTGCTTTGGGTGGGTAAGTGAGTTTCGTTAGCCATTAACTGAGTCAGCTGCGCCCTTATTTCAGTAGAGGAGATATCTTGCAAGGTCACTTCAACTGGGAATATATTGCCAACTTTAGCCTCAATCGACTCAGCTTGCTGACAATCTACTTGCTTTTGTTTAAGCAGTTGCATCATCGGATGGTCATGGCTCGCTGACCAACCAGGGCGGCGACAAACCACCAAATGGCACAGGGCAAATAATTGCTGCCATTGATACCATGACGCTAGCTGAATAAAAGAGTCTGTGCCCATTATGAAATAAAATTGATGCTGGGGATAACGCTGGGTTAATAACTCAAGAGTGGTCACAGTGTAAGATGGACTATCACGATTAATTTCGATATCACACACTTCAAGCTCATCATATTGCTGACAAACTAACTCAGCCATAGCTAAGCGTTGCTCACTGCTAACTTTAGTGGTTTGTTTGTGAGGCGGGATATGATTAGGCATTAGCCAAATTTTGTCTAAATTGAGCTGTTGTTTTACTTCAATGGCAGGTTTGATATGACCATAATGAATGGGATCAAAGGTGCCGCCTAAAATCCCAATCTTCATGTTTGCAGTTCTATATGGGCTAATCGTCTGTGGGCATTAGGATCAAATAACAGACTTAAATGGCTGATAGCGGTCCAATCTTCTACCCCATGCTGCTTGAGGTTGCGCTCAATTTTTGAGGCAAAGGCTAGCATGTGTTCGATTTGACTGAGGCTCAGTCGGGTTAATGCCGCTTGATAAAAGGGTTTACGCTTATCCCAAATACGATGTTTAGACCATAAACTATTCAGTTGCTCGCCTTGCTCTACTGCAGATTTTAAACTGAGTAATACATTTAACTCTTTAAACAATGCCCACATTAGAATTGGCATCGCAGTGCCTTCAGCATTAAGCTGTACCAACATATGCTGGGCATGTTTTTGGTGGTTTCCTAGTAGCGCATCGGTTAACTGAAACACAGTAAAGCGCGACTGATCTTCAAAATAATCGTTTAAATGATCGCTGTGGATTGGCTTATCAGGGCTGAGTAATTGCAATAATTGCAAGGCTTGCTCAGCAGCTAACAAATTACCTTCAAACAAGTTAAACAGCATGGCTTTGGCGTCCATCTGCACCTGTAACTTGTAAAAATGAATGCGATTATCTAACCAGCGCTGGAACTGTTTCCCTTCAGGGGTAGCGCAAGGTAAATAAATACCGTCGTTATCAAGGGATTTAAACCATTTGCTTTTGGTTTCAGCAGATATCTTTGGCCCATGGATAATCAGAATAATATCCGGATTAGGATTTTGCATCATGGCTGTTAACGCTGCCGAACCTTCGGTGCCAGGTTTTGCTTGGGGAAGCGTCAACTCGATGATGCGGCGACTGGCAAATAAACTCATTGATTGCCACTCTTGTTGCAAATCATTCCAGCTAAAGCTGTTGTCTTGAGTTAAATGTACCCGCTCTTCAAAACCTTGTTTTTTAGCCGCGCTGAGAATTTGTGCTTTGCAGTTTTCAATTAACCATGGGTCGTCACCAAAGAGTAAATAACAACCATGGAGTGTTTTGAGATGCTGATTTAATTGATCTGGGTAAACCCGCATCAATTCACCTCGATTGAGGCCAGAGTTTGGATAATATTATCAGCCGCTTGAATACGCATTTCTTTGACTAACATTTCCATTTCTCGGCTTTTTGCTAGTGCTGTACGCGGATCGTCTTGATAATCACGGCGAATTTCAGATACGAATCGCTGTGGCTCGCTGCCTGGGAACATAACAGTGTAATTAACCACATAAATAAGCTCATACTCAGCTACGTTACCCGTAGGATATAAAGACAGGGTAGCACGCTCTAGTGAGTCATTGATGAGGCTTAAAGTGGGTGCTTCATCTGATGCGGGTACGGTTGCCACACGGTGAATACGTAAGCGTTCATTAACTAGACGGGTCAGTTCACTGTATTGGTCATTGGAACGCAGGTGCAATTCTTCAAGTTCGGCAGGAATTGAATAGCTACGTTGTAATTTAAAGCCGCAACCAGCACTGGTCATAATGACGAGCGCCAACAAGGCCAAGTTAATGCGTTTAATTAGCATCACTGTTTTTGGCATCCTTTAACTGTACATGCATAAGATGGGTATTAGGTTACATCTTTAACTTTATGAAGGCGACGAATGACGAGGCTAATTGCTTGTCATTTGTCACCTTCAAGCTATCGTTACTTATAAATGATTAATTAGCAACGATGTTTAGCAGTTTGCCTGGTACATAAATCACTTTGCGTACGGTGACGCCATCAGTGAATTTTTGTACGTTTTCATCAGCTAAACCTAGGGCTTCTACTTCTTCTTTAGCAGCATCTGCAGCTACTGTGATTTTAGCACGCAGCTTACCGTTAACTTGCACGATAATCAGTTTGCTGTCTTCAACTAGTGCTGACTCATCAACTGTTGGCCATAGGCTATCTTCGATATCAGTTTGGTTACCTAAGGCTGTCCACATGCTGAAACAAGTATGTGGGATGATTGGGTAAAGCAAACGTGTTACTGCTGATAATGCTTCTTGCATCAGGGCTCTGTCTTGCTCATTAGCAGACGGGGCTTTTTGCAACTTGTTCATCAGTTCCATGATAGCGGCAATGGCGGTATTGAACATTTGACGGCGTTCAACATCATCACTGACTTTAGCAATGGTTTTATGTAATTCACGACGAAGTGCTTTTTGATTGTTATCAAGTGCTTTAGGGTCAAGTTCAACCACATCACCTTGAGCGATATGATCATGAGCTGTTTTCCAGAAACGCTTAATGAATCGATGTGCGCCTTCAACGCTTGATTCTTGCCACTCAAGGGTTAACTCAGGTGGGGCTGCAAACATCATGAATAAACGCACGGTGTCAGCACCGTATTTATCAACCATTTCTTGTGGGTCGATACCGTTATTCTTAGACTTAGACATCTTGCTCATGCCGGTATAAACCAGTTCATGACCTTCACTGTCTACCGCTTTTACTACACGGCCTTTATCGTCAGTTTCTTGTACTGTAACGTCAGATGGTGAAACCCAAACGCGGGCGCCTTTCTCGTTGTTATAGTAATAAGCATCAGCCAATACCATACCTTGAGTCAGTAAGCGTTTGGCTGGCTCATCAGAGTCAACTAAACCAATATCACGTAGCAACTTGTGGAAGAAGCGGAAGTATAGCAAATGCATACAAGCATGCTCGATACCGCCAATATATTGATCCACTGGTAACCAGTAGTTTGCTTTAGCAGGATCAAGCATTTGATCTGCATGGGGGCTACAGTAACGGGCGTAATACCAAGATGATTCCATAAAGGTATCAAAGGTATCAGTTTCACGCAGTGCTGGCTGGCCATTTACCGTGGTTTTAGCCCACTCTTTGTCAGCTTTTATCGGGCTTTGAATACCATCCATTACCACATCTTCAGGTAATACAACCGGCAGTTGCTCAGCTGGTGTTGGCATTACAGTGCCATCTTCAAGCGTAACCATAGGGATAGGAGCGCCCCAGTAGCGTTGACGCGATACCCCCCAGTCACGCAGACGGAAGTTCACTTGACGCTTACCTTTACCTTCAGCAGTCAGTTTGGCATCAATAGCATCGAATGCAGCTTGGAACTCTAAACCGTCAAACTCACCTGAATTAAATAGCACGCCTTTATCAGTAAAGGCAGCTTCACTGATATCCACATCGCTATCAGCAGGCTTGATCACAGCTTCAATGGTTAAACCGTATTTTTTAGCAAACTCATAATCACGTTGGTCATGGGCTGGAACTGACATTACTGCGCCAGTACCGTAGTTCATTAATACAAAGTTACCGACCCAAATAGGCACTTCTTTGCCGGTTAATGGGTGGATTGCATTAAGACCGGTCGCAACGCCTTTCTTTTCCATTGCAGCCATAGCCGCTTCGGTAGTATCAACGTTTTTACATTCTTCAATGAATGCAGCAAGCTCAGGGTTATTCTTTGCTGCAGCTTCAGCAAGAGGGTGACCACTGGCAATTGCAACATAGGTTACGCCCATCACGGTATCAGGACGAGTGGTATAGATATCAAAGCTATCGTCACTGCCAGCAACACCGAAAGTCATTTCAATCCCTTCACTGCGGCCAATCCAGTTACGTTGCATCGCCTTAACTTGCTCAGGCCATTCATCTAACTTATCGATATCGTTTAATAGCTCTTCAGCGTAATCGGTGATTTTAATGAACCACTGAGGGATTTCTTTTTGAACCACCTCAGTGTCACAACGCCAACAGCAACCGTCTTGTACTTGCTCGTTAGCCAGTACTGTTTCATCGTTTGGACACCAGTTAACTGAGGCGGTCTTTTTGTAGACTAAGCCTTTTTCAAATAACTGGGTGAAGAACCATTGTTCCCACTGGTAATACTCAGGGGTGCAAGTCGCGATTTCACGACTCCAATCATAACCAAAGCCTAATAGCTTAAGTTGGTTCTTCATGTAGTCGATATTTTCATAAGTCCATGGCGCAGGCGCAGTCTTATTATTGATTGCGGCATTCTCTGCAGGTAGACCAAATGAGTCCCAACCGATAGGTTGTAACACATTTTTACCTTGCAAACGTTGGTAACGAGCAACAACATCACCTATGGTGTAGTTACGCACGTGTCCCATGTGAAGTCGGCCTGATGGATAAGGGAACATAGAGAGACAGTAAAATTTCTCTTTGTTTGCATCTTCAGTTACTTCGAAGGTTTTTTTGTCTTCCCAGTGCTTTTGCACCAAGGCTTCAATTTCTGAGGGATTATATTGCTCTTGCATCACTCTATTCCGGCCAATGCCGCCCATTGTTTGATCTAGCGCTAAAAAGCGCGAGTAAGATCTGCATAGAATAAACTAGAAGTGATGCATTAAAAAGGTTCAGATGAAGGAGTATTTACTATGAGTGGACGAAGTTCAGCGTTATTAGCACTATATAAGACGCTTTTTGAGCAAGTTAAGAAACAATATGATGAAGATAACTCATTGACGGCAAAGAGCCTTTTTGCTTCTGTGACCCAGTGTAAAGATTATTTGCAATTAAAGTCAGCCGCCGATGCCGAGGAGCTTGCTTTAGCAGAAGATTTTTTAAAGCGTGACATCGCCAGCTACATAAAAGAGGAAAATGCCGATAACCTCAGTTTTAGCCCAACTGTCATTGGTATTGAAAACACCTTATGGCACTGGCTGGGTGAAATTACTGATCGCAGCCAAGTAGAGTGGCATGAAATTGCCCAAGACTTTAAGCATCAGGGTTTTTATATGTCAGGGGAGGTGATTAACCAAGGTAAAGTGATTTGTACTGAGTGTAATCATGAAATGAAAATTGAATTCCCCAGTATTATTCCAGATTGCCCACAATGCGATAATGAAATGTTCACTCGAGAAGCGCTAACGCCTTAAAGCGCTGCCTATTTCAAACAATAGCACGATTTTAGAGATTGTTTGAGACAGCAACTATGCTAGCTGACTTAAGTGGCATAGTGTTTTACGTTTTATGTTTATGTAATAGTGTTTTACGGCTTATGTTTATGTAATAGTGTTTTATGGCTTATGTTTATGCAATAGTGTTTTATGGTCAATTTTTATCGATTAACTGAGTTTAAAGCGCATATTTAGCAACCCGAGGTGCTAACTTGGTATGTTGGCGGGTTAGCTTCACTACTGGCCTGGGTGTACAAAAAATAGCAGTTGTCATCACGCACATCACCATCGTCATTGAGATCATATCCAATATAGGTTTCAGGTGCACCTCGATATTGGATTTCCCAATCGTCCATCGACACAATCCATTTTTCGATATCAGTATTATCAAGATAACCGTTTATTAAACGGGTATTGAAACTGCCATCGCCTTCTAAATCGATATCGGTTAAATCATCACGACCTGGAACACTTCGGGTAGAAATACTGGGCATTTGCGTGCGTGCATAAACGAGGGTATTAGCTGCTTTAACGCTGCTCTGTAATTGTGATAATGCGTTAATTCGGGCTTCAGTGGCAAAGTTGATAAACTTTGGCGCAGCAATAATGGCAATGACGGCCAAAATGATAATGACCACCACTAACTCAATTAATGTAAATCCATTTGGATTGAATATATTTGGCTTAACTGGCAATGCTTGCTGCAATCATGGCCTCCTTGCTATTTTTTTCTGCCTTTGTTTAATAATAGTTGATATATAAAACTAAATAAAATTATCAAGCTACATAATATGAGTAACGGTGTTTGGCCTATTCGCTTAAACCAAGTTTCACCGTCATATAAGGCAACGTCAGCCACTAATACTCCAGATTTGAACTGTGGCAGTTGGTGAGTAATACGGCCTTTAATATCGACCACAGCGGTAACACCGTTGTTGGTGGCTCTGACTAAGGGGCGCCCCAACTCAATTGCGCGCATTTGGGCTATTTCCATGTGTTGCAGTGGCCCGATAGAGTCACCAAACCAGGCATCATTAGACACTGTGAGTAAAAAATCAGTGTCTTTATTCACATTGGCGCGTAATTGCTCAGGAAAGACGATTTCGTAGCATAAAGCCGGTGCCACTTGATAGCCTAAAGCATTAAGGTTTTTTTGCTCATAGGTGCCACGTGCAAAAGATGACATGGGTAAATTAAAAAACGGGGCTATTGGGCGTAAAAGGCTTTCAAAAGGGACAAACTCACCTATTGGTAATAGATGATGTTTCTTGTAATCATTAATGCCACTTCCAACGTAATCGCCCTCAGTCTGCTGAGGATGATAGGCATTGCCCAATACAATTAATGAGTTATAAAAGTCATTTTGTTGCATGCTAATAATACCGGTAATGATGGCGCTATTATTTAAATTAGCCACCTTGTCGGTATTATGTAAAAAGTCTGCCACCATAGCTTCAGGCGCTGGAATCGCGGCTTCAGGCCAAATGATGATATCAGCATCAAAATTAGGCCGACTTAAATCCATATACTTGAGTAAAGTTGGCCATAGTGCGTCAGGCTCCCACTTCATACTTTGCTCAATATTGCCTTGTACTAAAGCCACTTTAACCGTTTCATTTCGTGGGCTTATGTCGGAGATGTGCGGCGCAAGGTAAGTGCTGATAAATATCAAAGAGAATATGATGATAACACTGGCAAAACGTTGATATAACACCAGTGCGATACTGCCACAAACCAGTGCGATAACATAACTTAAGCCTAATGCGCCAATTATACTGCCAAGCTCTGACAATGGCCCTTGGGTTTGACTGTAGCCTGCCCATAACCAAGGGAAACCTGTGAGAACCCAACCGCGCATCCACTCGGTAAATACCCACAGTGCGGGGAATAACCCTAAGTAACGAAAATAAACTTGCCAGCCTTGAGTTTGCTGATATTGGGACAGTTTCGCAGTGAGATAACCTGCTAGCGCTGGAAATAAGGCCAGATAAAGCGCCAATATTGCCATTAATGCCATTGATACTATTAGCGGTAAACCACCAAAGGTATCAATGCTGACATGTACCCAACTAATGCCAAATGCAAAACAGCCAAAGCCGAAGCTTAACCAATGAAAGAAGTTTTCTTTCGGGGTTAGGCTGCGACTTTGCCATAAAACAAATAGCATTGCTGCGGGGTAAAAAGCCCAAATAGCGTAGGGGGCAAAAGCAAGTGTGGTTGAAGCACCTGCAACAAATGCAGTCACCATTTTAATCACTGATGACTTGGAAAGTTTATTTTTTAGCACAGAGTTAGTCGTCGAGTTCTTCTAGCAGTTTTTGATCGGGTAACTTCACACTAAGTTGAATTAAACGTCTGGTGTCAGCATTGGTGACTTTAAACTCGATATTATCGATAACGACAGTTTCATTTCGCTCTGGTAAGTGACCAAATGCGTGTGAAACTAAGCCGCCTACGGTATCAAATTCTTCGTCGCTAAATTGGGTGCCACAAGCGTCATTAAATTCATCAATCGGTGTACGTGCTTTAATCATAAACACGGTGTTACTGATCTTTTTGATTTCGGTATCTTCTACTGAACTATGATCGAACTCGTCTTCGATTTCACCGACGATTTCTTCTAAGATATCTTCAATCGTCACTAGGCCGGATACACCGCCATATTCATCGACCACGATGGCCATATGATATCGCTGGGAGCGGAATTCTTTTAGCAGTACATCAACGCGTTTGCTTTCAGGCACAACAACCGCAGGCCTGATGACTTGATGCAATGAGAAAGGTTGAGCTGATTGTTTGAAACCATATTTAAGTAAATCTTTTGCAAGCAAAATACCTTCAATATGATCTTTATCCTCGTTGACCACAGGAAAACGGGAGTGTGCAGACTCAATGACTGTTTCTAGTAGCTCTTCAACAGTGCTATCGATTTGCAATGTGACTATTTGGCTTCGAGGGATCATGATGTCGCGTACCCGCAACCCTGATACTTCTAATACGCCATTCATCATTTCGCGGGTGTCTTCAGTAATTAAAGAGCGCTCTTCTGCGCCAGCAATTACATCAACTAAGTCTTCGCGATTTTGAGGTTCGCCCTGAAACATCTGACTAATTTTGCCAATCCAGTTCTTCTTACGGGCGTTGGTACTCGGTGGGATGTCGTCACTCATAATATTTTACTAAATCAAAATCAGCATGTTATATGCAGTCGTCTGATTTATTTACGCTTCCTTATATGGATTTGAAAAACCTAAGCCTTCAATGAGTTGAGTCTCTAATGACTCCATTTCTTCAGCTTCATTATCGATAATATGGTCATAGCCTAGTAAATGCAAGCAGCCGTGAATAACCATATGGGCCCAATGTGCGACAAGGGGCTTATTTTGTTGATTTGCTTCAAGTTCTACCACCTCAGCACTAATGATGAGATCGCCTAATAGCGGTAACTCAATCCCTGGAGGCGCTTCAAAGGGGAAAGACAATACATTAGTCGGCTTGTCTTTACCACGGTAAGTATTATTAAGTTGCTGGCTTTCAGTATTTTCAACAATTCTGATGGTCAGTTCAGCTTGCGCCATAGTGTTACCAAGGGCTGTCGCTACCCATAGCTCAAATTCACTTCGGCTGGGGAGCTTACTGCTGTCAGTAACGGCAATTTGCAGATCTAAATCAAGTTTAAGACTCATTATTTATTGCTCCGTCTTTACTGATCTCGTTGGCGTTAACGTCCACATTGGCCATTTGTTCATTAAAGGCCGTTTGACGTTGTTTATACTGGCGCTCTTTTTCAGCTTTTTGTGCTAGCTCTTTTGAATCAAAGGCTTCATAAGCTTCGACAATTCTTGCCACAATCGGATGACGCACCACATCTTGAGACATAAAGAAGTTGAAGCTGATTTCATCGACCTCACTCAATACTTCAATGGCTTGGCGAAGCCCTGATTTTTGACTGCGAGGCAAATCTATCTGGGTAATATCACCGGTGATCACCGCTTTCGAGTTAAAGCCGATACGGGTTAAGAACATTTTCATTTGCTCAACAGTAGTATTTTGGCTTTCATCCAATATAACAAACGCATCATTTAGGGTTCGACCACGCATATAGGCTAAAGGCGCGACTTCAATAATATTACGTTCAAGTAGCTTTTCAACTTTCTCAAAGCCCATCATTTCAAATAAGGCATCATAAAGCGGGCGTAAATAGGGATCGACTTTCTGACTTAAATCCCCTGGTAAAAAACCTAATTTTTCGCCAGCCTCAACAGCTGGGCGGGTAAGGAGTATTCGTCTTACTTCTTGTCTTTCAAGGGCATCAACAGCTGCGGCAACTGCTAAAAAGGTTTTACCGGTACCGGCAGGTCCCACACCAAAGGTAATGTCGTGTTTGGCCATATTCGCCACATACACAGACTGGTTTGGATTGCGAGGTTTGATGATGCCGCGTTTAGTTTTGATATGCAGGGTGTCATCTTCAGCCGATGATTCAGCTTCGAGGTTAATGACCTCCTGAATGGCTAAATGCACTCGCTCTGGCTCTAAATCTGGGGTGCTACCTTTAACAGTTTGGGTTTCAATGTATAGCTGTTTCAGTAAATTATTAGCATTAAAGGCATGTCTTGGCAGGCCAACGATTTTGAAATGATTATTCTTATGGATAATCTCAACACCTAAACGACGTTCAAGCTGTTTAATGTTGTCATCATATGGACCACATAATGAGGCAATTCTTCGAGTTTCAGCAGGCTCGAGGTATAAATTCATGGTAGTAACTTTAGTGGACAAAAATAATGCTCCAAAAGAAAAAGAATGCGAATAGGTATAAAAGTTAAAATACCACGGTATTAAATGAAAAGCACAATAAAGGCGGCTCGAGGCCGCCTTTATTAAATAATGATAAACCCGTTTTATGGCTAAATTAGCTGCCTGGGGTAAATTGGCTTACACCAATATCATCATCAGTTTTGTGTTTGGCTACGATATCTGACGGACGTAAACTTCGACGTAAATCCATCTCGTCTTCGCCACGAATAAATACGCCGCGCAGCGAGTTTGTATATACATCAACAATTTCAACATCCACAAAACCGCCAATACACTTAGGATCAGCTTCAAAGTTCACTACGCGGTTATTTTCAGTACGGCCGCGAAGCTCCATAGGGTTCTTAACTGAAGGGCCTTCAACTAAAATACGTTGAACAGTGCCTAACATTTGGCGGCTGTAGCGCATGGCTTGTTGGGTAATACGGTCTTGTAAAATCGCTAAGCGCTTTTTCTTTTCTTCCATGGTGACATCATCTGGCAAATCAGCCGCTGGTGTTCCTGGACGGGCGCTGTAGATAAAGCTAAAGCTGTGGTCAAAACTGACATCTTCAATCAACTTCATGGTGTCTTCAAATTCAGCATTTGACTCACCAGGGAAGCCGACAATGAAGTCGGAACTGATTTGGATATCAGGGCGCGCTTTACGTAAACGACGAATAATTGATTTATATTCAATTGCCATATGACCACGTTTCATATTAGTTAGAATGCGGTCTGATCCCGATTGCACTGGTAAATGTAAGAAACTCACCACTTCAGGGGTGTCTTCATAAACATCGATAATGTCTTGTGAAAACTCAATGGGGTTACTCGTTGTGTAACGCACACGGTCGATACCATCAATTGATGCCACTAGACGCAATAACTCTGCGAAGGTGCAAATATCATCATCATGGGTAGCACCGCGAAACGCATTCACGTTTTGACCAAGCAGGTTTACTTCACGTACACCTTGTTCAGCAAGTTGTGCGATTTCTAAAATGACATCATCAACCGGGCGGCTAACTTCTTCACCGCGGGTGTACGGCACTACGCAGAATGAACAGTATTTACTGCAGCCTTCCATAATAGACACAAACGCCGATGGACCGTCAGCGCGAGGCTCAGGTAGGCGATCGAATTTTTCAATTTCAGGAAAGCTCACATCAATAACTGCTTTATCGCCATTATTAATTTGGGTGATCATCTCAGGTAAGCGATGTAAGGTTTGTGGGCCAAAAATAATATCAACGCACTGAGCACGTTCTTTAATGGCTTTACCTTCTTGTGAGGCAACACAACCACCTACACCGATAATTAGATTAGGTTTTTTGTCTTTGAGGGTTTTCCAGCGACCAAGCTGATGAAACACTTTTTCCTGCGCTTTTTCGCGAATTGAACATGTGTTTAGTAGCAGTACGTCTGCTTCTTCAGCATCCTCAGTCAAGGTATAACCTTGATAATCGTCCAGCAAGTCAGCCATTTTAGATGAATCATATTCATTCATCTGACAGCCCCAGGTCTTTATGTGTAGTTTTTTACTCATCAGTTACGCCGTTCTATTACCACAGAAAAATAGCCGAGTATTTTAACTGCACAAAGGCTCGCTGGCTAGCCTTTGTGCACACTTAAGCGGCATTATTCTGAAATGACTAATACCCCTATATTTTCAGGGTGTTTATCTATTTGGGCTAACTCATTTGATTGATTGGTAAAATAGCCAAATTGTTTCGCCATTGTGACGTTATCTTGTCTTGCTTGAACAATTATTTTTTGCGCTAGCTCTCTATTAAACTGCGTAAGCATTTCCGTGGTTTGTTGATATAAGGCATAATCGAAGGATGAACGGTGAATAACCGTAATGGTTTCCATCGGTTGTACTTCGGCTTGTGCTGTCATTGGCATAATGGCTGCGCCAGCAACAAGCCCTGCAAGTAGCGGCATAGTATAGAGTGACTTAGTAAACTTTTTTACATAACTCATTAACGTATTACGGCTGCTTGTTAGTGATTTAAGGGTTCCATTATTAGATTGTACATAGGTGCTTTGACTGAACATACTATCCTCTCTTACCTTGGCATTTAAGGGGTTGGTTGCAAGGCATGTCATACTAGACAGTCTCAGTATAAGGTAAGGTTTGGTGGTCAAAGTTTAATCAGTGTAAGCAAGTGTTGCTCAAACTCAAGATAGCAACATATCGATACGATTGAGGCGTTACAGACATCTTTGTACATAGTTTCAATGACACTTATTGGCATAATAATCGTCACAGTCAATGTTGTTTCAGTATTACAGCTTTTTTAAAGGTAAATAGACAATGCATCAAGCATCGAATGTAGTTGAACATGATGTCGTCATCGTTGGCGGAGGTATGGTGGGCGCAGCTGTAGCTGTGGGGTTAGGTCAGCTTGGCTTAAATGTTGCCATGGTTGAAGCATTCGCGCCTAAAGCCTATTTACCTGAGCAGCCCTTAGACTTACGCGTATCAGCTATTAGTGTGGCCTCTGAGCAATTACTCGAACGCTTGGGCGTAATGGAGCAATTACGCACTATGCGTCATGTGGCCTATAAAGGTTTAGAAACCTGGGAGCTCGATGATTGCATTACCCGTTTTCATGCTGATCAGATCGATGAATCACATCTGGGCTATTTTTTTGAGAACCGCTTAATTCAACTGAGTCTGTGGCAGCAAATTGAAAAGATGGACAATGTGCATTGTTATTGCCCTGATAGCGTTGCTAAGTTCGAGCGTATTGAAATGAGCAATAGTGACGTAAAATCATTGTCTCAAGGAATTAAAGCGACCCTTAAAAGTGGCGTTGAATTACATGCATCATTATTAGTTGGCGCAGATGGGGCTAACTCACAAGTAAGACAATGGGCCGGTATTGGTATTACTGGCTGGGATTATGCTCAGTCAGCCATGCTCATTAATGTTGAAACTGACACCGCGCAGCAAGACATAACTTGGCAACAGTTTACCCCTCAAGGGCCACGCTCATTACTGCCATTACCGGGTAATAACGCCTCATTAGTATGGTATGACAGTAATAGTCGCATTAAGCAGCTTATGCAGCTCAATCATAAACAACTGGCTGAGCAAATTAAGCTTAACTTTCCATCAAGGCTTGATGAGAACTTTACCGTTATAGCTAGAGGCAGTTTCCCGCTCACAAGACGTCATGCCCAAGATTATTGCCAAGATAATATTGTGATTTTAGGTGATGCAGCCCATACCATTAACCCGCTTGCAGGGCAGGGCGTCAATATTGGTTTTAAAGATGTCGATGTATTGATTGCAACCATTGCCGATGCAGTAGGCAATGATAAACCTTGGTGGACAGCATCTTGTTTAAAGCAGTATCAATGCAAACGTTATAGCGATAATTTATTGATGATGTCAGCAATGGATGCATTCTATGCAGGCTTTAGTAATGATTTATTACCAATAAAACTGTTAAGAAATGGGTTGTTGAAACTGGCAAACTACGATAATCCGATCAAACAGAAAGTGCTTAAATACGCATTGGGTTTAGCGTAACTTATTCTATTTAATCAGCAATCACGCCTTCCCCCACCACGCAATTTCTAATGGCGGTTAACTATATTCACTGTGAACTTTTTCACAGTGAGGTTATCCCCATTCTGTCTAATTATCACAGTGTATTTGTTGAGTTCAGTTTTGAGTGTTAAAATGCCGCACTTTAGCGCCTTCAAATCACAAAATCTTAGTCTATAACTATTAAGATGGATAAATGATATTGAAGATAACGCAGTCATTTAACCACTGAAATTGAGTGCTAATGAGTCAAATAAAACTAATTGTCGGCCTTGCTAACCCAGGTGCAGAATACGCCCACACTCGTCATAATGCGGGTGCATGGTATGTACAAGAGTTAGCGCGTTTATGTGGCGCCACCTTAGCGCCAGACAGTAAATATTTTGGCTTAACCGCCAGAGTCACTATTGATGGTAAAGATGTGCGTCTACTTATACCTACTACGTTTATGAATTTAAGCGGTAAGTCAGTGGGCGCATTAGCGAACTTTTTTCGTATTTTACCTGAAGAGATATTAGTGGCCCATGATGAGCTTGATATGGAGCCGGGCGTTGCCAAGTTTAAATTGGGCGGTGGTCATGGTGGTCATAACGGCTTAAAAGATATTATTGCTAAGCTTGCCAATGAAAAAGGCTTTTACCGATTACGTATTGGTATTGGTCACCCTGGAGATAAAAACCGCGTCAGTGGTTATGTCTTAGGTAAAGCGCCAGCGAGCGATCAAGAAAAGATGGACGCAGCAATAGATGAAGCGGTGCGTTCAACTGAAATATTGTTTAAACAAGACATGGCGAAAGCGATGCACCGATTACACACATTCAAAGCGCTCTAATTAGCCGCGCTTTGATTATTGATTTGACACAACTTACCACTTCCTAGGTGAGTTTAATTATATAAAGGTAAAAATATGGGTTTTAAATGCGGCATTGTGGGTTTGCCAAATGTTGGTAAGTCAACACTATTTAATGCGTTAACTAAAGCAGGAATCGAAGCTGCTAACTTCCCGTTTTGTACCATTGAGCCAAATACGGGTGTGGTTCCAGTACCTGATCCACGTTTAGATGCATTAGCAGCGATTGTTAATCCAGAACGTATTTTACCGACTACAATGGAATTTGTGGATATTGCAGGTTTAGTTGCTGGCGCATCAAAAGGTGAAGGTTTAGGTAACAAGTTCCTAGCTAACATTCGTGAAACGGATGCCATTGGTCACGTTGTACGTTGTTTTGAAGATGACAACATCGTTCATGTTGCTAACAAGGTTGACCCTGCAGGCGATATTGATGTTATCAACACTGAACTTGCGTTAGCGGATTTAGACAGCTTAGAGCGTGCTATCTTCCGTCAGCAAAAGCGCGCTAAAGGCGGCGACAAAGATGCTAAGTTTGAAGTAGAAGTACTTGAAAAAATGCGTCCAACTTTAGATGAAGGCCAAATGCTGCGTTCATTAGAGTTAAGCAAAGAAGAAATGGCTGCAATTGCCTACCTTAACTTCTTAACCCTAAAGCCAACCATGTACATTGCTAACGTATCTGAAGATGGATTTGAGAATAACCCACATTTAGATGCTGTTAAAGCCATTGCCGCGACAGAAAACGCCGTGGTAGTTGCAGTATGTGCTGCTATTGAGTCTGAGCTTGCTGAGATGGACGCTGAAGAGCGTGATGAGTTTATGGCAGACCTTGGTCTTGATGAGCCAGGGCTTGATCGCGTTATTCGTGGTGGTTATGAATTATTGGACTTACAGACTTACTTTACTGCAGGTGTAAAAGAAGTAAGAGCATGGACTGTGCCAGTAGGCGCCAGTGCGCCACAAGCTGCTGGTGTGATCCACACCGACTTTGAGCGTGGCTTTATTCGCGCCCAAGTAATGGCCTATGATGACTTTATCGAGTTTAATGGTGAAGCAGGTGCTAAAGAAGCAGGTAAGTTACGCGTAGAAGGTAAAGCTTATATCGTTAAAGATGGCGATGTAATGCATTTCTTATTCAACGTATAAATAGTATTTGCAGACTTTAATTAGTCAAACAAGCGGTCGAGGTTAACTTTTTTGGTCAAATATGCCGATTTGCTACGCAGTTTGGTGAACTTATAGCCGAACAGTGCCAATTGATGAAAATAGCTAAAAAAAGCAGTTGACCTCGATACGCTGAATAAGCATAATACGCCCCGTCCTCACGACGAGGGCAACGAAAGATAAAGTGGCAATGTAGCTCAGCTGGTTAGAGCACAGCATTCATAATGCTGGGGTCGCAGGTTCAAGTCCCGCCATTGCTACCATCTTCTCAAGATGTCAAACTAGAGATTCGCTGGTTAGTTAAGGCCGCAAGGTTTTAGAAATATGACTGGCTACCTTCTCAAGGTTAAATGAGCATCGTGTTCTGGATGTTAAACAGAGTCAGTGCGGGAGTGGTGGAATTGGTAGACACGCCAGATTTAGGTTCTGGTGCCGTAAGGTGTGAGAGTTCAAGTCTCTCTTCCCGTACCATTATATAGAAAGGCTGGCATTAGCGGGTTTTTCGAAAAAGCTTTAGATTGGGATATCGCCAAGTGG